>DASWXG010000103.1:0-2482 GCA_036405615.1 Prosthecobacter sp.
GACATGGCCCAGGCCCAAAACTTCCTCACCGCCGCGGATGCCATGCTGGCCTCCGATGTCGAGGATGCCGCTGCGCGGGAACGCCAGTGCTGGGACCTGTACTGCCAGTCCCTGATGATGGCGAATGAGTTCATCTACCTGAAATAAGGGCAGCCTCCTGGGGGCTTTTGACTCCCGGGAAAACGACTGACTTCGGACTGGTGTGGGGGCTCCGCTCTCTTCTAGAGTGCGATGTTCCATCCCGTTCGTCTTTAGCCCCACGCCATCACCATGCGAACCGCGCCCGCAGCCGTCCTCTACGACTTCAAGCAACCCATGGTGATTGAAGAGGTCACTGTCCTGCCGCCACAGGCTGGGGAGGTGATGGTGCGCATGAAGGCTGCCGGGGTCTGTCACAGCGACCTGCATGTCATCAAGGGAGACCTGCCCATGCCCTGCCCCATCATCCTGGGCCATGAAGGCGCGGGCATCGTAGAAGAGGTGGGCCCCGGCGTCACCACCGTGCAGCCCGGAGATCACGTCATCCCCATCTGGCGGGCTTCCTGCGGACGGTGTGACTACTGCCTCAGCGGCAGACCCGCCCTTTGTGACATGGGCACGGCCATGCGCTTCACCGGCACCATGCCAGACGGCCAGACCCGCTTTCGCAACCGCAAGGGTGACAGCATCCGGCACTACGCAGGCGTTTCCACTTTCAGCAGCCTCTCCACCATGCCGGAAGCGGCCGTGGTGAAGATCGACCCGTCCTTTCCCTTGTGGAAAGCGGCGCTCATCGGCTGTGGAGTCATCACCGGAGTGGGGGCTGTGACTCATGCCGCCCAGGTTCCGCCAGGATCCTCGGTGGTCGTTTATGGGTGCGGAGGCATCGGGCTCAACATCATCCAGGGCGCACGCATGGTCAGCGCCAGCCGGATCATCGCCGTGGACACCGTTCCCGGCAAAGAAGCCCATGCCCGCACCATGGGAGCCACCGACTTCATTGATGCCAGCCAGCAAGATCCAGTGGAGGCCGTCCTCCAGTTGACTGGGGGAAAAGGTGCCGACTATGCCTTTGAAGCCATCGGCCTGCCCAAACCCATCGAACAGGCTTACGACAGCCTTCGCAAAGGAGGCACTTGTGTGGTTTCCGGCATCTGCCGGGCCGATGCCCGGGCGGCCATCAATGTGAACCAGCTCGTCTATGGTGAAAAGACGCTCAAAGGCACGCTTTATGGCAGCACACGCCCTCGCGTGGACCTTTTGCGCCTGATGGACCTGCATCTCAGGGGAAGCCTGCAACTGGATGAACTGCTGACCCGCACCTATCCTCTGGAGCAGATCAACGAAGCCTATGAAGCTCTGGAGCGCGGCGAGGTGGCCCGCAGCCTCATCGTGTGGGATTGATGGAGTTGAGCCATTCTGTGAAGTTCAAGACAGGCACTGTGTCTTGACGCTGCCACAGTCTGCCGCCATGGTCGCTTTGCCCATGCTCATCACTGTTGCCATCCTCGTGAGCCTCGGAGTTCTCCTGATGATCTTGGAGACCTTCGTCCCCGGTCTGGTGGCAGGCATCCTCGGCGCTGTATGCGTGCTGGCAGCCGTGGCCCTGGTCCTGGTGGCCGACGACTTTTCCCATTGGCCTTCCTGGGCGCGCACCGTCACCGCGTGCGGCATTGTGGCCCTGACTGCTGGGCTGCAGCTCATCTGGCTGCGCTTCTTTGCTGTGAAATTCTGGAGCAAATCCTTCACACTCCAGGCTGCCGTTCCTCCCGCCCCCACACCGCAAAAGTTGAATCCCGGAACCGAAGGTGTGGCCCTTACCGAGCTGCGCCCGCTGGGCCGTGCGGAGTTTGGCGGCATGCGCTGTGAGGTGCGCTGCGAAGACGGCTTTGCCCCCGCAGGCACCCGTGTGCGCATCACGGGCAGCGAGCCCGGCAATCTCCTGGTCCGTCTTCTCTCCCCTGCAAACAACACTCCCAACCTGACAGCCCCCTAACTTCCCCATGGACAATCTTCAGCTCTTTCTCGTCGGCGGTGCCATTGTTGTCGCCCTGGTTCTCTTCCTGGTCGTGGCCAAGTTTTTCAACATCTGGCTGCGCGCCCGCATCGCCAATGCGCCGGTGAGCATCGTCAACCTTCTGGCCATGTATCTCCGGGGCGTGCCCAATGCCCTGATTGTGGATACCCGCATCACCGCTGCCAAAGCTGGCATTGCTATCAACACGGACCAGCTTGAAGCCCACTACCTGGCCGGTGGCGAAGTCACCCAGGTGGTTCTGGCGCTCATTGCCGCAGACAAGGCCGGCATCCCTCTGGATTTCAACCGCGCCTGCGCCATTGACCTCGCCTGTAAGGGCACCTCCAAAACGGTGCTGGAAGCCGTGCGCACCAGCATCAACCCCAAGGTCATTGACTGCCCGCATCCGGACATGGGCCGGGGGGGTAAGATTGACGCCGTGGCCAAGGACGGTATCTCCCTCCGTGTCCGCGCCCGTGTGACCGT
>DASWXG010000104.1:0-5951 GCA_036405615.1 Prosthecobacter sp.
AGAGCTGCGTAGTCAGTCGCTACCAGGAGGTCTTCGGCCAGCAACAACTGCAAGGCCGTTGAGGCGGTGTCGAGCCGGCCGGCCGCGTTCAGGCGCGGTCCCAGGCGGAAGCCCACGTGGTGGGTCTGAATAAAGCCATCCACACCTGCAATGTCCTTCAGCGCGCGCAGGCCGATGCGTTCCGTCTGCGCCAGGGCTTCAAGACCTCGCCGGACCAGCAGGCGGTTTTCATCCACCAGAGGCACGAGGTCGGCCACGGTGCCCAGGGCCACGAGGTCCAGCGCCTCTTTGAGATCGAAGTCCACACGGCGGGTTTTGAGCAGGGCATGCGCCACTTTGAAGACCAGCCCTGCCGTGCAAAAATAGTGATAGCTGTCACCCAGCTTGGGATTGACCAGGGCCACGCAAGGCGGACGGCCGAACGGGGACAGTTCGTGGTGATCCACAATCACACAATCCACGCCCTGTTCCTGGAGCCAGGTGAGTTCCTTGATGGAAGTCGTGCCGCAGTCCAGGGCCACGAGAAGATCAGGTTTGCCAAATTCCTCAAACAGACGGCCAAAACCGTCCATGCTCAGTCCGTAGCCCTCTTCCATCCGAGAGGGGAGAAACAGGTGGGTCTCCAGCCCATACGCTTTCAGCGTCAGGTGCATCAGCGCCATGGAGGTGACGCCGTCCACATCATAGTCGCCGTACAAGGCAACCTTCTGCTTGCCGTCCACGGCCTTCAGGATCCGCTCCACGGCCAGATTCATCTCTGGAAGCACCGTTGGATCTCCCAGGGTGGCCAGTTTCGGGACCAGGAAGTCACGCACCTGGTCGGCGGTGGAGATTCCGCGCTGCGCCAGGAGGGTTGTCAGCAAAAGAGGCAGCCCGGTGTCAGCCGCCAAGTCCGCAGCACCCTCCGGCACTGGCTTCAAGAGCCAGCGCGGCGGCAGGGTGTTTGGAAGGGGCATTTCGGATGCGAGCGCCATTTTGGATGTGCAACCTCCTTGTATGCAGCAAGCGTGTAGGCTAGTCAAAGCATCCCTCCCCCATTCATGTCTTCCGCCTCCGATTCTTCTCTCTCCGGCCGCCTCTGGCTGGCCGGTATGGGCCTGTTTCTGGCCGTGGCCGGAAGCGTTTTTACCTGGGTGCTGTGGACGGCCTGGCAGCGTGCCGAGGAAACCCGGCGCTGGGAAGCCACCCCCTGCCGGATTATTTCCGCCCAGGTGGCCAGCGAGCGCCCAACCCCGCATTCAAACCTGGCTTACAGGGCGGAGGTCCGCTACAGCTACGCCTACAAAGGGCAGTCCCTGACCGGCAGCCGCATCAAGCGGGTGGACTCTCCCACCCAGCATGAGGACAATGCCCGCAAAAAGCTGGAAGAATACCCGGTGGGCAAGGAAACCACCTGCTATGTCAACCCCGCCCAGCCGAACCAGACGGTGCTGAAACACGATACCCGGGCGGCGCTTTACTCCATCTGGTTCCCCCTGCTTTTTGTTTTCGGCGGTCTGGGCATGGCGTGGAATGCAATGAGGCGAGAATAGGCGAGTCATTCGCAGGCCCTCTTCACATCGAATTCCGCAGGGTCCACTTGCTCTTGGGTTTTACCGTGAAAATGAACGACGGGGCAAACACTGAGTAGTTGTCTCCTTCGTCCTCATTCATACAGTCGCAAAAAAGGGTGAGCTTGAGGCCGTTGGAGAAGACCAGAAGCAGGTCCCCTCCGGGTTTGAAAAGCTTCACGCCAGTCACCACGGCATCCGTCAGTTGATGAAGGCCTTGAAGCATCTCTCCTCCGGCTTCATTGCTGCTTCTGGAGGAGCACAGGACTTCCTCAGGCCCATCCAGCCGCCAGGCTGCGTCTTGGATATACAAACTCCATTCTCCCTCATAATTCCTGATTAAAGGGTCCAGCCGCGGATTTTTCACGGGCTTGGCTCGCGGACGTTTTTCCCCAAATTCCAGAGAGACCATGGAACCTGTTCCGACTCCTGCAACACAGCCCCAGGCAACCATGCCTGCGAGCGGAGTGAGGCGCTCTTGGATCGATTCGAAGTCCATCTTTTGAGATCCATCCTTTAAGACGATTTGTTTATCCCAGTACCACACCCGCTTCCAGAGGCTTGCCCCGCAGGAAATCAGCGGCTGCCAGTCGTTTGCCACCTTCGGCCTGTACTTCTTCCAGGGCCAGAAGCCCTTCGCCGCAGGCGATGATGAGACCGGTCTTCGGATCACTGCTGACGACGGTTCCCGGCGCAGGACAGGCCTCGGCTTCTGGGACTACCCGCGCACGGTGGATCTTCAGCGGAGCAGGTTTTTCCTCCCCGGGCAGAAGGGTGAAGGTGCCGGGCCACGGGTTGTAGGCCCGGATCAAAAGTTCCAGCTCGCGGGCGCTGAGGGACCAGTCCAGGTGACCGTCTTCCCGCTTCAGTTTGCCGCAGTGGCTGGCCAGTTCGTTTTCCTGCGGTTTCCGGGGGGCGGGACCGGAAGCGATCAAGTCCAGCGCCTCCTCCAGGCTGGCGGGGGCGGCCAGGGCGAGTTTGTCATGGAGACTGCCACCCGTATCGCCGGGGCTGATGTCCACCCGGTCCATCAGCAGGATGTCGCCGGTATCCAGCCCTTCGTCCATGTGCATGATGGTGACACCGGTTTCGGCATCGCCAGCACGAATCGCTGCCTGGATAGGCGAGGCGCCGCGATATTGAGGGAGAAGGGAGGCATGAATGTTCAGGCAAGCCAGTTTGGGCACATCCAAGACCGCGCGGGAGAGGATCTGGCCGTAGGCCACCACTACGGCTACGTCAGCATTGAAAGCCTTCAATTCCTCCACCGCGTGGCGGATTTTCTGCGGCTGGAGCACCGGGATGCCGGCGGCCTCTGCCTTCACTTTTACCTGCGGAGGGGTCAACACCAGTTTCCGCCCCGCCGGCTTGTCGGGCTGAGTGACCACCCCTACCACCTGATGTTTCGGGGTGTAGAGGAGCCACTCCAGCGAGGGCAGGCCAATGTCCCCGGTGCCGATGAAAAGGATGCGCATGAAGGCTCTTCGCCTAGATCTTCATTTTTTCCAGTTCCTTCCAGGCTTCCAGCGTCATGACTCCGGCCAGGATGTCATACAGCACCTTGGCGGGTGCCTGGCTGGCATCGATGTCTACAATGCGGTCGCCGCTGTAGTATTCGAGAATCGGCTTTGTCTCTGCTTCGTAAGTGGCAAAACGCTGCTGGATCACGCTTTCGTTGGCATCGTCAAAGCGGTTGTCTTTGAGGGCGCGTTTGCGCAGGCGGCGGGCCAGTTCGGTGCGGTCCGGGCAGGAGAGGTGAAACACTTTCAGGACCTCGATGTCCTCTTCCATGAACTTGGCCTGGTCCACATTGCGGGGAATGCCGTCCAAAACGAGGAAATCAATCTCCGGTTTGAACTGGTGAGAATCCACCTTCTGTTTGATGTTGGCGCGCCAGAGTTGCACGGTTACATCATCGGGCACCAGTTCGCCACGGCTGGAGTATTGGACAAACTTTTGCCCCAGAGGAGTGCGGGTGTCCAGGGAACGGAAAACGTCCCCACAGGCCAGATGATGAAAGCGCGGGATGGAGCCAAGCACTTTGCCTTGTGTTCCCTTGCCGCTGCCGGGAGCGCCAAGAATGAGGAGGGTGCGAAATCGGGTGGGGGATTCAGCCATGGTTGGACGAAAATGTTAACACGTCACAGGAACGTCACAAGGTGGGCTTGAGGCGACTATTGAGATTATTGTTATCTGCATGCCAACCAGAAGTTCAGAGGGCAGGTTTCAAATATGCTGCGCGCTCTTCCGGTTTTTCGATACGAAATGCTTCCTCATACTCCTTTTCCATGTCGTACACACGATCAGCATTTTCGTCACAAAAATCATACACCAAGGAATCATCAAAATAGCCGTTCGGAGAGCATCCGACCTCCAGGAAATCCATATAGCTCTCAATGACTTGGGCGCATTTTTCTGCCCCGCATTTCTTGAGGGCGTGAGAAATAACAACCAAATCGTCTGGATTGCAGGCAGCGATTCCGTCCCATGCCAACAGGATACCAAACTCGCTAATGACAGTTTTGGGATCCAGGTTCATCTCGTATTCATCCAGCGTGCGGCACAGCTTCCGGGTGCGCATTTGCCGCAAATTTTCCTCTTTTTTAGCAAACCAGTCCGGCCATTTGAAACATGTCATGCACACTCCGCCGGTTCGCTCGGCTGTGGCCACGAGGAAGCTGCGTGAGCATACGGGGCAAATGGTATGCGGTTCTTTATACATGTGTATTCAAATCAATACCCGCCCCCGACTTCCAGCCGCAATCTTTTTAGTAGCAACACAGACATCCAAGAAGGGTTAACTTAGAACGAAGCTTGTCACTTGCTCGACCGTCAGCTTTTCCCAGCATCCATCTTCCGCTTTCAATACATGCACCGCTTTCTGCGGCGGTGCCCAAACCGCAGGATCTGTCGGGCCAAAAAGTAGCTGACACGGCACACCGCAAGCGGCTGCCAAATGAGAGATGCCGCTGTCGTGCCCGAGAAACAACGCGCAGGAAGTGCTGAGCCGCTCTGCCAGTTCAGTGAGCGGCAGCGCGTGCCAGTGATCCGCATTGGCCGGGAATCCAGCCGTGGAGACCCCGCGCTCCCGCTCAGCCTCGCCCGTGATCAGGGTCAGTTTTTTGTCCGGCCATTTCTCCCGCAACGCCGCTGCGACTTCACGCCAGTTTTCCACAGGCCAGTTTTTCTTTTTCGAGCCGCTGCCGAGATGAATGGCGATGCGGTTTCTTCCGCCCGTTCCGGATGCGGCTTCAAACAGAGGCCGCCGCCACTCAGGTTCTTCCAGGAACATGGCCAGCTTTTCCAGCGGCCGGGCCAGCTGTTCCGCCGCATGACCCTGTCCAGGCCGCACCTGATGAGGGCATTCGATGAGAGTTTTCACCCCTGCGGCCTCCATCTGGCCGCGCAGGATACCATCGGGGTCAAACAGGTAGCTGATGACCATGTTGAAGCTTTTCAGATACTCGACCAATGCGGGATCAAGCGCGGCCCCTTTGGCAAACAGAAGCGCCATGGAGCGATGCTCCAGGCTGCGGGTGGAGTGGGCCAAGCCGGCCTTCACGGCCAGTTCCATGATGCCGGGATAACCCAGCACCTCGATCTGGCAAGCTGGCAGAGCTTCCCGGATCAGCCGGATAGCGGGCAATGTGAGAACGAAATCCCCAATGGCTCCCCCGCGAATCACCAGGATACGGGGAGGGGATGAACTCATGACTGGGCAGACTGGCAACCGGCCGGTGCCGGCCGAAGATCAAAAGGTGAAGAGGGCCAGCACCAGGAGCACTGCGCCATAAACAATGCCTGACCACACGGCCAGATTCCACCTCGGCTCACGGGCCACGACCCAGTTGATCCAGTCACGCATGAGGTAAGGCATGCCCACAAAGAACATGCCGACGATGATCCACGCATACGCCAGAATCGGAAGCAGCAAGCGTGTCACCTGCGGCTGGAGGAAGGCGGCGGCCAGCACCGGACCCGCAGCCAGAAGCATCAGCGAACCCAAGGCGCGAACAGCCAGGAATTCTTTCACATAGAGAAGCACCAGAACGAAGCCGATCGGCACAGCGGTGAGGAACCATTTCCGGAGAAAGAAGAACTCTCCCATGTCCATGTTGTACAGGCACATCATGCCCCAGGCAAAATCCACAGTCAGCAGGGCGGCCCCCCAGCCGTAGTGGCGGGGAAAGGCTTTCAAAAACGCCTTGGCCTGGTCTCCCCGGAGCCACATCCACAGGTGGCTGGCCAGCAGGAGAAGCCCCAGCAGAATGCCCGTGGGCTTCAGGGGAATGCCGCCTGAGGGGTCCAGGTGGTAAAGATAATTGTGCAGGTCAGTGAACATGTGGAGCCGTCACCCTGTCTCGTCTCTGCTCCGAATCAATCAAGATCACTTCATGCAAA
>DASWXG010000105.1:0-2011 GCA_036405615.1 Prosthecobacter sp.
TGGAGACCAACAAGGCCACCATGGCCGTCAGCAGCCCTTGTGCGGGCCAGGTTTCGTCCATCGCCGCGCTGGTCCAGAAAAGTTATGCCGTGGGGTCCAATCTGGCCTCCTTCGATGTGAGTGATGACGACGCCCAGTCGCTCGGCTTTACGGATGAGCCGCCACCCGTGATGGCCCCGCCGCCCACCAGCATGCCCAGCGCAGATTCGCTGCACTTTCAGTTTAACGAGGAAGACAACATCACAGGCTACCAGCCGAAGGTGGAGCCCGTGGTGGGAGGTGCCCTGCCGGTGCCTGCCGGTGCCACCGGGGCCAGCTACATTTCCCCGCGTATGCGGGCCCGCATGAACGAGCTGGGCCTCAACGCCTCCGACCTTGCCGGCATCGCCGGAACCGGGGCTGGCGGGCGCGTGACGGTGGAGGACTTTGAAAACTTCCTGCGCGGTCTGGAACAGCACCGCCTGACACCGGCCTCCCCCATGCGCATCGCCGTGGCAGACTCCATGCGCCGCAGCTGGAGCCGCCCGCTGGCCACCGTGGGCAGCCCGGTAATCCTCGACGCCATTCTCTCTCATCGCAAAAAGGCCAATCCGAAACCCGGCCCGGCTCTTTACATCATCCGCGCACTGGCCCTCGCCCTTGCCGAAAACACCGCTGTGGCAGGCCGTCTCATCGGCAGCCGCATTGTGCATCCACGTGCCATTGACATCGGTTTTGCCGTGGAGGTGGAAGATGGTGTGCTGGTGCCGGTGCTGCGTGAGGTGGAAAAGACACCTCTGGTCCAGCTGGTGCCCACTTATAACAAGCTGGTGGAACAGGCCCGCGCGCGCCGTCTGCCCATGGATGTCAACCGCCCTGGCATTGCGACCGTGACCAACTTCGGCACCTTTGGCATCGTCTGGGCCACGCCCATCCCGCTGCCGGAGCAGAACCTTGTGCTCGGCCTCGGAGCCGGCAGCAAAGTCCCCCGCTGGAGCGACGAGGTGAAACAGTTCATCCCCGTCACCGAGGCGGAACTCACCCTCAGCTTTGACCACCGCATCTTGGACGGTGGCGGTGCCGGCCGTCTTCTGGCCCGCGTCGCACAGCTTCTGCAAGAGCCCGAGAAACTGTAAGCACGGCTTCCCTTTGAATCGAGACCACGCTCTTTCCCTCCCCCCAGGGAAAGACACCTCCGGCTTTGCGCCAATCTGTTTGCATGCGTAGCAACTCCCCTTATTCTCCCTTCATGAAATCTGACTCCCGCCACTCCGCTCCCCTGCTCTGGGTTCCGCTGCTCCTCGTCGTGCTGGCCCTGGGCCTTCGCTGGATGAAGGCGGAATGGCCGAGCGCGCTGCCCAATTTCTCCCCTGCCATGGCCCTGGCCTTCACAGGCACCCTGCTCATGCCGCGCAAAGCGGGGATGTGGTGGCTGCTGCCGCTGCTGTTGATGGCTGTGGACTGCCTGGCCATGGGCAGCCAGTTTTTCACGATGGGGGCGAGCTACCCGGAAGTCTATGCAGCCTATGTCCTCTTTGGCGTGGCAGGTCTGGCAGCAGGCCAGTTTCGCGGCAGGCTGGGCACGGCGGGCGCACTCGTCGGCGTGTCTGTGTGCAGTGTGGTGTTTTACGTGGTCACCAACACCCTCTCCTGGTGGACGATGCCGGAGTATGCCAAGAGCCTGGAAGGCCTGGTGCAGGCCCTGACCACCGGTCTTCCGGGGCTGGCCCCCACCTGGACATTCTTCCGCAATTCCCTGCTGAGTGACCTGGGCTTCAGCGTGCTGATGCTGGCCGCCTACCATGCCGAGTCCCGCATCCGCAGCCTTCCCTCCCTGCGCACGGAAACGGCAGCGGCTTAAGGTTGTCTGTTCTCTTCTCAGGAGGGCAGAACTTTCTCGCCAGGAACAAGCACACCACGCCCACGACCTAACCCGGCGCGGAGCGTCCCGGGAGTGCGGCAAGATAGAAGCATGGAGCCACCCGGGCTCCGGCTACGCCGCTCTCGATCACGCCAGAAATCTCCTTGCGGC
>DASWXG010000106.1:0-6087 GCA_036405615.1 Prosthecobacter sp.
AACGCGATGCGCTGCGCATCCACTTGAGGCAGCGTCTGCAACCAATTCAGGATCTGACGGTGGCTCGGTATGATATAGGAGAAGAGGGTGGCCCCCACCGCATTGGCCTTGCGGTTGAGCCAGCGATAGCGGTCTTCACCCCGGTAGAGATTGTGCGGAGCAAAGACAATGAACCCGCGCTCCGCGAGTTCCGCTCCGGCATTGGAATAGGCGGTCTTCCCGGCATCCACCCAATCTCGCGGCAAGCCATTGCGTCCGTGCTGCACCACCACAACAGGGCGCTTTTCCCCTTCCTGGATGCCTTTGGGAAGAAGCAGTACGCCCCAGGCGGTCAGATCCTGGTGAACGTCCAAAACCACGTCCCAGGCGGTCCACCGGTCATTCTCCAGGATCTTCCGGGAACGGGGATTGAGGGGCAGCAGGGCCGCCTCAAATTCCCCCATGGCTTCTTGAGAGAAGGCCTTCCGGTAAGCTTCCGAGGCCTTGATGAAGCCGGATGAGTCGAGTGTGGGGTGGCTTCTTTTGGTGGACCAGCTGCCGCGCCTCAGCCCAGGCTCGGCTTTGTATGCATACCTCTCATCGCGCAGCGCATCGGCATCGCGGATGCATTGCTGGACGTGGGTTTCAATGCCTTTGAAAACACGCTCATGACGCTCCAACGGGTTGAAACCCGCCCGCCCGTCTTGGGTCACCGGCACTTCCGCCTCCTTCAAAGAACCGACCAGGAGTCCGAGATCTTGAGCACTCACCTGAGGTGTGCCTACCACCGGGCAAGACTGGCGGGCCTCAGGGCTCAAGGATTGCAAAACCTGCTCGATGCCGGCCCGGCTCACAGTGGGAGAGAGCTTGCCTTTGGAGTCGGCGTATTCCGGTCCGCCCACGGCGTGGATCAGCAACGGGCGGCCCTGTTGCAACCGCATCAATCCGGACAGACCGAGCTCACTCTCGAAGGCCTGGATGTTGCGGAAAAGAGGCTGTTCCCATGAAGGGACCTCCTGGCCCAGATAGCCGGACACCATCGTTCCCAGGATCCGCTCATCTGCCGCTGAAGCCAGCAGCGCCACCAGACCGCCTTCACCATACCCTCCGCAAAAAACTTTCAGGGCCGAATCAGCCTTCAGCAAAATGTCAGTGGCTGAGAGCACCGCCTGGGCCTCATAGCCGAGGAGATGGCGGCCCATGTGAAAGGACTGGCGGTGCAACCATTCGCGGCGGCTCTGGCCCACCGGCTTGGGCGGTTCGTTTGTCTGGGCTTTGGCCACCACATACTCTTTCCGGCTGACCAGGGCGGGTACCACGACTGTGACACCGTTGCGCGCCAGTTGAAGCACGTGCTGGTGGCGGGCTGGTGCGGGTGCCCCGATACCCAGCACATCCTCCGGGGTTTCATCCGCATCGGGCAACGCTATCCATGCCGTGTGGCGGCTGTTCTGCACCGGTTCTACCAGAAGACCTTCTGACCAGTACGACGGCAGTACCGCCCACCGGACCTGCCAGATGCGGAAATCTGCATTTTCTGCCACCAAGCCGGGCCGGTTACCGGTTCCGAATTTCTCAAAAGCGGCAGACGGGACACGTTCATCCACGATGCCCACGAGTTGCTGGAGCCTTTTCCGCAAAGCGGAAAGAGACTCCGCTGAGGCTGTGGCAGCCGCCCTTTTTTCCCGCCTTTGAATGGCCTCCTGAATCTCCCGGTCTGCGAAGCGGTGCGCCCCATCCATGATGTGCGCGGAGATGTCCTCCTCGCTCCAAGGAAAAGGACCCGTGCCCGGCAAGCGGCCATCCTGGGCGCTGGCAAACGATGGAACCAGCAAAACTCCGGCGAAGGCAACAGCATGGAACAACGGGCGGCAAATCATGCCCGCATGTTAGAAATCTGCGGGCAGCTGTCACTCCGAAACTCCGGACCGGAGTTCCCTATAGATTCCGTCAACTCCTGGCCGGGCACAGGCATGTCATGACAAGGCCGTGGGACATTCACGGCCTGTTGTTCAATCATTGCGCAACCGGTCAGGCTTCAAGCCAGGCTGGAGCGGAGCATCCAGGCCATCTTCTCGTGCTCCTCCAGCAGGCCTACCAGGAAATCATTGGTGCCATCGTCTCCCAGTTCCTCACAACGCGGGACGTCCTCGCGAATCTGGCGGATCACCTGCTCATGATCCTGCAACAGGAGTTTGAGAAACGCTGCCGAACCCTGCAGTTCTCCCTTTTCCTCCTTCAGACGGGAAGCGCTCAGGAACTCTTTCAGAGAGCCAGGGGCCGGATTGGACAGGGAGCGGATGCGCTCCGCAATGTCATCCACAAATTCCTCCAGCTTGCCATACTGTTCTTTAAAGAAGACATGCATGGCATGGAAGTCAGGGCCGACCACGTTCCAGTGCGCATTGCGGGTCTTAGTGTAGAGCAGGTATTCGTCAGCCAGGAGTTTGGACAACAGGCTGGCCACTTCTTTGCGGTTCTTGTCTGAAATGCCGATGTTGGTTTTCATAAGCGGGAGAGCAGATGCAAATTCCTAAGTTAGGAAACGCGTGCAGAACCTACGATTTAGCATCTGCCGCTGGATGCGCACCTGGAAATCATGGAACAAAACCTCCTGGATCTGGCAGGGAGAAATCCATTCTTCTTCAAGGACGCACCCGAAGCAGATTCAACGGCGTGTTCTTTGATTTGGCTTCGGTAAAGCTGGGCACCTTCCATAGCCGCCAACCTTCATGACGTCGGAACATTATTGATATGGGGTAAATAATCGGCAGCATAGGAAACAGCTTATGTCTCTTACCCTCTGTCGTCTTTTGCCGTGTCTAGCCGCCCTCGTGACCGCGGTCATGGCGATTGCTACGACCGCTCCAGCTCAGACCCTGGACACCACTTTTGATCCCAATGTTAACGGGACAGTCTTTGCCGCAGTACCTTTGGCAGATGGGAAAATCCTCATCGGCGGCTCTTTTACCCAGGTAGGAGGAGTGGAGCGAAACAGGCTCGCCCGCCTGCACAGCAATGGCACCCTGGATCTGACCTTCGATCCCAATGTCACCGGTTTTTCAGATCCTCCGCTTTTCCCCACGGACTCCAGTGAGGTGGATTGCTTGTTTGTACAGGCGGATGGCAAAATCCTTCTGGGTGGGAACTTCACTCACATCGGCGGCAAGCCGCAGGGACGGCTGGCGCGACTGCACCCTGACGGAACTTTGGACACCACGTTCATAGCCCGGGTAAGTGAGGACAGGGGCAACGGCGTGATCGACCGCACCAGTGTGGACACCATCGCCCAGCGAGACGATGGCAAACTCATCATTGGCGGCAGTTTCAGCAACGTCGCCGGGCAGACCTCCCATAAATGTCTGGCACGCCTGAACGCGAACGGAAGCCTGGACACCTCCTTCAGTGCCCAAGGCACTGGCGTCAATACCGTCCACGACCTGGAAGTGCTGCCCAATGGTCAGATTGTGGTCTCAGGGCAGTTTTCCAGCAGTTCGCTGGTGCTCAAACTGAATGCAGATGGTTCGCGGGACACCGGCTTTCCGATAGCCAGTGTCCAGGGTTCACCCCACTCCCTGATCATGCTGCCTGATGGAAAAATTTTGATTGGAGGCAGCTTTAGCAACATCAACGGTTCGCCACGAAACTCCCTGGCCCGCCTCCAGGCTGATGGCAGCCTGGACAACGGATTTACGCCCATTGGGTCCGGGTCGGCTAATTTAGCTCTCCTGGCCGGCGGTGACATTGTCACGCATTCCCACCATCAAAATGCAGATGGCAGCGTGATCAGCGACTTCCCGCTCTTGCTCGGCGGTTTATGCCAGGGCATCAGCATCCAGAAAAACGGCCAAATCCTCATCTATGGAAGCTTCACGACGGTCGGGGGCATTCCCCGCAGCAAGATCGCCCGCCTCACTCCTGCAGAAGTCCCTGCCGAAAATCTGACAGCTTCGTCCAGCACGGGGGGCATTCAGTGGCTGCGCAGCGGCAGTGCACCGGCACTCGAGAAAGTTACCTTCGATGTCTGGGACAATGCGGGGCTCTCCTGGGTGCCTTGTGGAGAGGCCGCTGCCATCTCCGGCGGATGGCAGATCACCGGGCAAACGCTTCCCTCCAGTTCATGGATCCGTGCCCGCGCCCGGGTTCAAGGAGGAGCGCATACCGGCAGCTCATGGATGACCGAGCAGATCTCCAGCTACGGCAGTGCGGTCGCAGAGCTGGAAGTCGAAGCGGCTGGAAATGGCATCCTCACAGACAATCAGAACACCCTCGCCTTTGGCACAGGGGCCTGGCTTGTCCCCGGCTCATCCAAAGTGCTGACCCTGCGCAATACCGGGACGGCTGATCTAACCAACATCTCCGTAGCGGTGACAGGCCAGCAGGCCGGGGACTTTGGCATCACCGGACCTGGCACGGCAATCCTGGCTCCTGGTGGCAGCACCACCTTTACCATCACCTTCACCGCCCAGGGTGGCTCCGTCCGCGAAGGCACCCTCCTCATTTCCAGCAACGATGCGGATGAGCGCCCTTTCCGGGTGGCGCTGACAGGCAACGGTGTGCACGAGGATCCCACCTTCAACCTGGACCTGGATGGGGCTTATGTAGAGGCAGCCACCCAGCATCCGGACGGGCGCATCCTGCTGGCAGGTTACGTTGAATCCATCGGCAGCAGCCCGGTCACAGACCTGGCCTGGGTGAACAACGGCGGTCTCGCCTCCATTCCTTTTGAAGACTCTCTCCGCACCTCGAGCACAGCCATGATGCCCGACGGCAAGCTGCTGACCACCCAGGCCGGATACCTTTATACACGTACGGTCAAACGATGGCACAGCAACGGCACCGCCGACTTCTCCTTCATTGGCCGAAGCGAAATGAACGGGGGCAAAGCCATGGTCATCTACCCCACGGGCGAAATCATCGCCGCGCTGTCACTCAAGAACACCACCAGCAATGAATATTCCGGCGGATTTTACCATTACTCAGCGGATGGCAGCCAGGTGAACCCTCAAAATATGGGAGCCGGCAGCCAGGTGAGCGCCCTGGCCCTTCAAGAGGATGGCCGTTATCTGGTGGGTGGTTACTTCACAACGCCCGACAACAAAAAGAGTCTGGTTCGCTATCTGGAGAATCAGAACCGCGACACCTCCTTCATGAGTGCCGGCAGTTCCTGGTTTTCGGACCTTGCGGTAAACGCCCTGGCCATCCAGCCGGATGGAAAGATCCTGATCGGCGGCACTATACAGCCTGTCAGCGGCATCATCCGCCAAGGTATCGCCCGGCTGAATTCTGATGGCAGCCTCGACATGGGATTTGGCCCCCTGGTCAATGGAGACATCCACAGCATGATTCTTCAGGCCGACGGCAAGATCATTATCAGCGGCCTTTTCACCAGCGTGAACGGCAGCCGGCGCAACAATATCGCTCGCCTTTATCCGGACGGCAGTCTGGACCCGCAGTTTGACCCGGATGCCAACAACGAGGTAAACGGGCTGAGCCTGCAAACAGATGGCAGCATCCTGGCCAGCGGCCGTTTTACCGAACTGGGCAGTGTCCCCCGCAATTACGTCGCCCGCCTGCCTAACAACATCTCTGCCAGCGAATCGCTCACCGTCACCGGCACCGCCCAGATTCAATGGCTGCGGGGTGGCAGCGCGCCTGAGATCAGCCATGTCAGCTTTGAAAGTTGGGACGGCTCCACCTGGGCTCCATTGGGCAGGGCCACCCGCGTCCCAGGGGGCTGGAACATGAGCGGCCTCAGCCTTCCTGCCAAGTCCTGGGTACGCGCGCGTGGCCGGGCCTATGGAGGCTTGCACAACGGAAGTTCCTATCTGGTGGAACAGGTCGTGAGCTACGGAGGAAGCCTGCCAAACCTTGTGGTAGAGCGTCCTTCTGGCACGGTTTTGGAAACCCGGGCCCAGGTGGCGGATTTTGGCGGCGTCCTGGTGAATGCCACCAGCAGTGCCATCACCTACACGCTGCGGAATACAGGCACCCAGGCACTGGCTGGGTTGAGCGTTGCCAAGAGCGGCCCAAACTCCAGCAACTTTACAGCTTCCAACCTCGCTGCCACCCTGGCGCCTGGTTCGTCCACGACGCTGACAGTGACTT
>DASWXG010000107.1:0-8321 GCA_036405615.1 Prosthecobacter sp.
ACCCAGCGCTCCAGGCCAGGCTGGCGGGCCAGATACACCACGCCCATACCGCCGACCCCGAGCACACGGCGGAAGTCGTAGTGCGGCAGCAGAGCCGCCATTTCCTCCAGAGTAGGAAATGAAATCCCCTCCGCAGCAGTCATCTGCCCGGCTGGCCAGGAAGAGTCGTCAAGGTGGGAGTGGGACATCAATAGGATTTAACGGAAAACACGCCATTTGTTGTGTTCAGCGGAGTGAAAAATCAAAAAAAATCCAACTTTATCCCAAATCCATCTTCTTAAATTTCCGGTCATCCCAACTCCTTCTGGAATCTTCAAAAAATGAACAATGGTGACCATGGATTGAATCTGAAGAAAACCCGCTCTAACTTCAAACCGCAAAAGCATGAATGATCAGGCCGCACTTTCCGCCCGGTGGCACGCTCTCGCCGCCAGGACTGCCTTCAAAGTGAATCTGGCCTGGTGGCAGCAAAAGATGGAACCGCTTCTGGCCCTGGCAGGCGTGATCGTACTGGTCGGCCTTCTGTATGCCCGGCACCAGGGGCTGACACCCAGCCTCTCCAGTGCCTGGCCTTGGCTGCTTCTGCTCCCGGCGCTGGGTTTTGCCGCCTACCTGCCCGCGCGCCGGCAGTTCATTACCCCCCAGCAGGCCTATGTCCGGCTGGAGGCCCAACTGGCCCTGCACAATGCTCTCAGCTGCGCCCAGGCAGGCAAGCGCCCATGGCCACCCGTTCCGCCACAAATGAGCGATGGCTGGCACTGGCGCTGGCCTCAGGTGCTCCTGCCCTGGCTCGGCTGCGCCGCCAGCATCGTTTTGGGCCTCTGCCTGCCGCTTTCCCAAAAGGCTCCCACGCTTCCGAAAATTTCTGCCGAACCCCAGGCCTGGCAGCAGATGGAGGAGTGGCTGAAAAAACTGGAGGAGGAAAAATTCATCTCACCGCAGGAAAAAGAGGAGCAGGCGGCCAAGGTGTCCGAACTGCGGGAACAGCCCCAGGAAAAATGGTTCAGCCATGACAGCCTGCATGCCACAGACTCCCTGAAGGAGCAGCTCCAGCGGGATCTTGCCCGGCTGGGTCAAAACATGAACCAGGCCGAACGCAGCCTGAATGCCCTGCAAAACTACGCCGACCAGCTTTCCCAGGCAGCCAAGGATCAGTTGCTCAAAGATCTGGACGAAGCCATCCAGGGACTCAAAAACAGCCCTTTGGAACTGGATCCTGAACTGCTCAAACAACTCTCCCAAATGGATCCCTCCAAGCTGCCCGCCCTGTCCCAGGAGCAGATGGACCAGTTGCGTGAGGCCCTCAAAAAAGGCAGCCAGCTATCCCAGGAAATGGCCCCTTCCCCAGGTTTTCTCGGCGACGGGGAAGGCGAGGACGACGCCCTTTCTGACATGCTGGGAGAAATGCGCCGCAAAGACAGCCCTGGAAACGGGCAGGAAAACCAGCCCGGAGACGGCCCTGGTGAAGGTGACATCCAGCGCGGCCCCGGCACAGCGCCACTGACTCTCGCGGAACAGGAAGACGACTTTGGCACCGACAAGAAAGAGGGCATCGCCAATCCCGATCTGTCGCGTGCCCAGGCCGGCAGCATGCTGGGCACCAAAGATGGCAAGCACGAGGTGGACAAGACCTATGACGGCCCTCGCGCAGCCGGAGCAGCCGCCCACCAGGGTGAAGGTGGAGACCAAGTCTGGAAAGAAACCCTGACGCCGGATGAAAAGGCCGTGCTGAAACGTGTTTTTCGTTAGGCTGTCCCGGCGGCTCTGGCAGCAAGATGCATCACTGCTTGGCGAGGGACTTCAGCCTGACATTTTTGATCGCCCCCGTGGTGTTAAACGTGGTTAGCGACAGCGGCGCGTAGGCCTCGATCGGCCCTTCCCTCAGGCTCACTTTCCGGTCCTTGATGTCCTGGTCCACGACCTGTTTGTCATCCACCCAGGCACTGAGATTTTCGGGGGTCACCCGCAGACGGATGGTGTACCATTTGTCATCCTCATAACGCTGGTAAGTGCCGGTCGCATTGTTCGCCGCATCGAGTCCGTCGATGCTGCTGATGCCCGTGACACTGCCCCCCCAGCCGCCGCACACCAGTGTGGCGCACCGCTTGAGATCTCCGACCGGAAACGTCAGAGCGCAAAAAAAGTCCACGCCCTGCAGCCTTTTGGCCTGCAACGCGATCTCATAGTTGGTCAAAGGCAGTTCAGCGGCCTTTTTGTACACCACGCCGCTGAGGCTCTCTCCCTGGTTGATCACCATCTGGCCGCCTTCGACGGTGACATCGCCGCTGCCCCCCATGTCCACCGCTTCCCAGTCATCCAGCGACTTGCCGTCAAACAAGACCCGCTCGGCTGCCGCCGCGACGACGGCTTCCTTTTCTTTGGCGGGTGCCGCAGCCTCCTGGGCCGGCAAAACAGCGCTGAGAGACAGAAGGAGAAGAGCAGAAACGGAGGTTTTCATGAAAAGGACCGGGACAGAAAGGACCTAGTAAACGTAACCTGACGTCAAGAATACCGACTTTTTCTCCGCAAGAAAAACGGTGGAGAGCCCGCCCGCAGCGTGCTACGCATGAACCCCGCATGAAAACCACCACTCTCCGCCGTCTTTTTCAGGTTGTGGCCGTGACCGCCGTTGCCGCCGCACTCAGCAGTTGTGCCACCAAGAAGTCCTCCGGTCGCTATTCCGTCCACTTTGACCCGCCAGCCAAGGCTGTGACCAACCCTTCCGCAGTGAAGGTGAAACTCAGCACCAGCGCCCAGCGTGTGTATGTCGTCCAGGGCAACGAAGTTCTTCTGGCCACCCCCTGCTCCGTCGGCACCGCCAGCACCCCGACCCCGCACGGCACTTTCCGCATCTACAGCAAGCAGGCCAACCGCCGCCGGCAGAGCAACCCTGGAGCCGGGTACCCGATGAGCTTCTGGATGGAATTCAAGACCGCCTATGGCATGCACTGGGGCTGGGTGAAACCCTACCCTTGCACCCACGGCTGCGTCCGTCTGCCCATCAAGTCTGCTGCCAAAATCTTCGCCATGGTTCCCCAAGGTGCTCCTCTGATCATCGCCTCCAGCCATCCTGAAGACGCCACCATCGGCAAAACTCTGCCAGTGCTCGACGACTCCACCCTGGCTGACCCACCCATGAGCTACATGCTCAGCCCCCAGGTGTTTGAAGACGCCAAAAAAGGCAAGGTCTACAACTACTGATCCACTGCCCTTCCACTCCGTCTCCGTTCCCAAATTCCGCCAATGTCCGCCCCAGCCAAAGCTCCTGCCGCCCGTCGTGTGAATGTCCGCACTCCTGAAGTCATGGAGCGCGTGCAGGCAGAGGTGGAAACACACTACCGCAGCCCCCTGGTGGAAACCATCCGGGCGCAGGGCAGCGTGATACAGATCGGCAACACCACGGTCAGGCTGGCGCGGGATTTTGGCTTTTGCTACGGGGTGGAGCGGGCGATTGATCTGGCTTATGCGGCGCGCCGCGTCTTTGCAGACCGGCGCGTCTTCCTCCTCGGGGAAATCATCCACAACCCCGAGGTGAACCGGCAGCTGCTGGAGATGGGCATCATCAGCATTCCTGTCAGCAAGCATGAAGAAGAGCTGGCGAAGCTGAATAGTGACGACGTCGTCATCGTCCCCGCCTTTGGGGCCGAAACCAAGCTCATGAACATCATCGCGGAACGCGGCTGCATGGTGGTGGACACCACTTGCGGCGACGTGATGAGCGTGTGGAAGCGCGTGCGCAACTACGCCAAAAACGGTTTCACCTCCATCATCCACGGCAAGGCCAGCCATGAGGAGACCCGGGCCACCTCTTCCCGTGCCCAGGGTGACACCGGCACCGGCCACTACCTCGTGGTTCTGACGCTGGACGACGTGGATTACGTCTGCAATTACATCCGCCAAGGCGGTGACAAGGCCGCTTTTTGGGAACGCTTTAAAGGCGCAAGCGCTTACTCCCCCGGGTTTGATCCCGACATCCATCTCAAGCAGATCGGGGTCGCGAACCAGACCACCATGCTCAAGTCTGAAACGGAAGAAATCCAGCGCCGCCTGAAGCAGGCCGTGGAAGACCGTGACGGCGAAGGCAGCCCTAATTTCCAGGTGTTCGACACCATTTGTGGCGCTACACAGGAACGTCAGGATTCCCTCTTTCTGCTTCTTCAGCAGCCCCTCGACGTATTGCTCGTGGTCGGCGGCTACAACAGTTCCAACACCACCCACCTCGTCGAAATCGGCGAGCAGCAGCTCCCCACTTTCTTCATCCGCACAGCGGAGTGCCTGACGTCCCTGGAGCAAATCGTCCACTTTGACCTGCACATGAAGGCGGAGAAAACTAGCTACTCCAGCAAGCTGGCGGAGGACGGACCAGTCGTCATCGGCATCACGGCAGGGGCATCTTGCCCTAACAATCTCATCGAAGACACTCTCATCCGGGTGTTCCAGCTACGCGGTATTTCCGAGGACGAGGTGAGAGCCAAGGTCAGCGCAGCCTGACCTGCCCTGGGGCTGATCAAAAAACATCATCCGGCTGCTGGAATTCCAACCGCACTGCCGTTTTCCAGCCATGGCCAGACTCCTTCTCCTGCTCAGCACCGCTTTGCTGCTCAGTTCCTGCTCTCTTTCGTTCAAACGCGAATGGAACGCCGCCCTCGAAACGGGCCCCGGTAACGGAGTCGAAGGTGCCTGGGAAGGAACCTGGACCAGTGAAGCCAGTGGCCATCATGGGCGGCTCCGGTGCGTGGTGGGCCCCTCCATCAACAACCAGGGCGACCACTCCTTCCACTACCACGCCACCTGGGGAGGCATCCTCAGCGGAGCCTATCGCACTCGCCACCACGTCACCCGCCAAAAAGCGGGATACACATTCAAGGGCCAGCACCAGATGCCCGGCTGGGCCGGCGGCCTCTACACCTACGATGGCACGGTGAAGAGCGACGAATTCAAAGCTGCATATGAGTGCGCCAAGGATTACGGCCGCTATGAGATGAAGCGGGTGCGCGGCAACACTCGCAACTGAACGGTCTTGTTGTTTCACCGGGAAAAAATTGCGCAGCTTTAGACTCGACGCGGGGTTTACCCATGCCTCACCATGACGGGTGGTGCCGCATGAAACTCTTTTCCAGTTTTCGGGCCAAGCTGATCCTCACGATCTTTCCCGTGGTGGCCTGTGTCACCACCGGGGCCTTGATGCTTTCCGAATGGAAGTTCCGCGACACTTATCAGCAACTGTTTGAAGAACAGTTCGAAAACCAGATTTCGGCCGTCACCCAGGCCCGCGTACGACGGTTGACCGCTCTTTCAAGCACCCTGGATACACTGGCGCAATCTCCCGCCGTGGTGACGGCCATGAGTGGAAAAAACTTCCCACAGGCTGGCAAGGAGTTGCGTCCCGCCTTGGAATCCTTGTCCCGAGAACGGCTGCTGAACGAGTTCAGCCATCTCAGCCGGCTCTCCTTTGGCGGTCCGGATGACCGCCGCCCGTCTCACGACAACCGCCCGCCCCGCGAGCCGCCACGTCCACCGGGCGGCCGGCAGGTTCCGCCTTTCATCGCCTTGATTGATGCCTCGGGAGCGGTCATGACTGTACCGAGGCAGGACGGAGCCATGGAATCCGCCAGTCTTGGCCCGCCGGTTCCGGAAGCGACTGCGCCGCAGACCATCTTTAACCTCGGCGACCGCGCCTTCGAGGAAGTTCTGCGCCAGCAAGAGGTGGGTTACCTTCTTTTACGCAGCCCGGACAGCCGGGCGGAGCAAGTCCGCGAGGTCTTCATCACACCCGTACGTTCTCCGGAAGATGGCCGTTTTCTGGGGGCCTTTGCCTTCGGTCTGCCCCTTACGGCCATGGCAGACAAGATTCTCTACGAGCAAAGCCGGCGCAGCGAAAACGGTGAGATTATGGGCGGCATTTATGTAGAGGGACGGCTCATCTCCAGCACGGTCCCGGCCGACCACAAAGCCGCGATCGAACAAGCAGTGGCCAGTTCCCTCGCCTCATCGAGCAAAGAGAACCGTGAGATTCTTGTGCCCATCCAGGGCGTCAGCCACCGGCTGATTTACCGTGTCCTCAATCCAGGCAGCCCCTTCCCCCAGGCACTCCAGGTCAACGTCTATTCCCTGGCTCCGCTCCAGCATGAAATTGCCGACCTACGCCGGGGAGCCATCGGGCTGGCCGTCGTTGTTCTGGCCGCTGGCCTGGCCCTGGTCGTGGCAGTTTCACGGAGCCTGTCTGGCCCGGTCAGCCAGCTGGTGGAAGCCGCCCAGGAAATCGAACGGGGCAACTACGATGTCCGGGTGCCCGTGAGCAAAGATGAGGTCGGTCGGCTGGCTCACGCCTTCAATGATATGGCGGCCGGGCTGGCCCTTCAAGACCGTTACCGGAGCATTCTCCATGCTGTGGCAGACCGCACCGTGGCCGAGCGGCTCATGGAAAACAGTGACGTTCTTGGCGGCGAACTCCGCAATGTGAGCATGCTTTTCTGCGACATTCGAGGCTTCACTACTCTCACCGAGAAAATGCCGCCGGATGAAGTGGTGGGGTTGCTGAACGAGCACATGACCATCCTCACCCAGGTGGCCTATGAGCACGGCGGCATTGTCGACAAGTTTGTGGGAGATCTCATCATGGTGTTGTTTGGCGCTCCGCTCACTACGGGAGATGATGCCCGGCAGGCTGCCGAATGCGCCCGTGCCATGCTCCAGGCCAGGAAAGTCAGAAACATGCATTGCCGCCACCCGCTGGAAATCGGCATCGGCATTGCCACCGGTACGGTCGTCGCCGGGTGCATGGGATCTGACCAGAGGCTGAGTTACACCGTCATCGGCCATCGGGTCAATCTGGCCTCCCGTTTGTGTCACGTCGCGCAGCCCGGGGAAATCGTCGTCGATGCCGAAACCGCCCAGAAGCTGGCTGTTTCAACCGCCCTCACCGCCCTTCCGAGTCTGCAGTTGAAAGGCATCTCCGAGCCGGTGGAAGCCTACCGTCTTTGTGCGGCATAAGCCCTTTGGAGGACGAACTTTGACAGCAAACACCGGTTGGCGGCTTGGCAATCAACCTCTGAAAGCCGCTGTCTATGGTGAAGAACTGAAGTCATTTCCAGCCAAACATGCTCTAGCACGATTTCGCCAGGAAAACTGCTGTGAGGGCGAGACCTCTAAGGTGTGAGGGCTTCCAG
Source organism: Prosthecobacter sp. (assembly GCA_036405615.1). GTDB lineage: Bacteria > Verrucomicrobiota > Verrucomicrobiia > Verrucomicrobiales > Verrucomicrobiaceae > Prosthecobacter. The sequence goes on from DASWXG010000107.1 coordinate 7,170, forward strand.
CCCTCAAGATTGGGGCGATGGAACCGAAGAGCAGACGATATCGTCATAGATGCCTCCGCTATTGCAGCGCACGAGACCGCGAGGTGATGGGGGCAGGATGGCCTCACTCCCCAGAAATCTGAAGACTTGGACGGCCAAGCTGATGATACCAATCCGCGAGGCAAGAGGGTATATAACAAGTGGCCGAAGCGGCTCATAGAACCCCTTCGGCCACCCGACACCGCAACAGAGAATGATAAGATCAGGCTTCAGCGCCTTTGTGACCCAGCTGTTTCACAGCCTTATTCAGCTGATCATATTCGATCGGCTTCTTGATGACGGTCACTGGCCCGTGCGAAAGGATGCGGCTGAGGATCTCACTGTCCGGATAGCCAGTGATAACCACGATGGGAAGATCCGGATTCATCTCCTTCAACTGGGAGTAGACCTCATCGCCTGGAACGTCTGGCAGCTTCAAGTCGAGGAAGACAAAGTCGAAACGCTGCTTTTTTGCAACGCTGATGGCTTCGGCGCCAGTGCCGACCACCAAGCGGCCAAAGCCCGCTTTTTTCAGGAATTGCTTGAAAAGTGCCTGCAGCGCCGGGTCATCGTCCACCACCATCACAGTCGGCTGACCGGATTCATCTTCTTTGCGAAGGACATCACGATCCAGCAGGCTGCGCTTGATGCGCCACCGGCCGCCAATCTGCACGGCCGGGAGCTGTCCGCGCTGCACGAGGTAGTAAACCGTCGGCAGCGGGATGCGCAGATACTCAGCAGTCTCTTTGACTGTCATGAGTTCGGGAGAGGAAAGTTCAGCCATAAAGGTTGGTTTGTAGTAGGAATGGTATTCGCTCTGGGTTCTTGAAAGCCAAGGAGCAAATCAGAATTGAGTCGAAGTTGCTATATAATTTCCATGACAGCAAGCCTATTCTCAAAGAAATTAGTGGTTCGGGAAAAAATCGTTAATAGCAAATTTGCGAAACACACCACAATTGCGATTCAATTGGCTTTTCAGCCCGCATCTTGATTAGACTCCATATTGCTAAGTTTTGTTGAGTATCTTTAGAACGACATGTGAGCAATTCCGACGTAAAACGCTCACTATCAGAGGGTTACAAAGGCATTTAGTACAACACTTAGTGCTTTCAAATGCAATTTGCACCATTCAAG
>DASWXG010000108.1:0-2507 GCA_036405615.1 Prosthecobacter sp.
TTCCAGCGCCATGAGGAGCTGGTGTGCCAAAAGTTGGCACGGGTCTGGCAGTACTTGCTGGCACAACAACATTCGACCGAAAGGAAACCAACATGGCCAGCAAATCACTCTTCCAATCTTTCGTGGGTACCCTTGCCCCCAAAGCCGATGTTCGCAATGAGGCGGGTGGCGTGGCCTATGCCTTCACGCCCCGTCATGCGCTGGCCCAGTATGCCTCCACCGGCTGCTTGAACCAGACCTACTACGCCACTGCCGAAGACCAGCTTCAGAAGATGCTCACGCTGTGTGAAGAAGTTCCCACGGATTTCATCGCCCGCACGGCTGTCTACTGTCGTGAGAAGGGTTTGATGAAGGATACTCCGGCTCTGCTTTGTGCAGTGCTTGCCGCCCGTGATGCGGAGCGGCTGGAGCTCATCTTTCCCCGTGTGATCAATGACGCCAAGATGCTGCGCAATTTTGTGCAGATCCTGCGGTCCGGTGTGACGGGACGCAAGTCCCTGGGATCATTGCCAAAGCGCCTGGTCCGCAAATGGTTCGAAGGCCGTTCGGACGAGGCGATCTTCCGTGCGGATGTGGGCCAGTCTCCCTCGGTGGCGGATGTCATCAAGATGGTGCATCCCCGCCCTCAGACACCTGCCCGTGAGGCTCTCTACGGATACCTCATCGGTCGCAAGCATGAAGCTTCGTTGCTGCCCTCCTTGGTGCAGGAGTTTGAGGCTTGGAAGCAAAATCCTGAGGTGGCCCCTCCGGAAGTTCCTTTCCAGATGCTTACCGCTTTGCCATTGAACGAGGGGCACTGGAAGACCATTGCCCGCCGTGCTCCCTGGCAGATGACCCGCATGAACCTGAACACCTTTGCCCGCCATGGTGTGTTCAAGGATGCAGACCTGGTGAAGCTTGTGGCAGAGCGCCTTCGCGATCCAGATCAGGTGCGTCGTGCCCGGGTGTTTCCTTACCAGCTCCTGGCTGCATATTTTAACACCGGTGACGACGTGCCTCTGGTCATCAAGGAGGCGCTGCAAGATGCCATGGAGGTGGCGGTGGAGAACGTGCCTGCAGTGCAGGGCAAGGTGATTCTGGCCCCGGACGTGTCCGGCTCCATGCACTCTTCTGTTTCGGGTTACCGCCCCGGTGCGACGAGCAAGGTACGCTGCATTGATGTCGCTGCTCTGGTGGCGGCGGCATTCCTCCGCAAAAACCGGGATGCAGCGGTTCTGCCGTTCGAGTGCAAGGTGGTGCCGGTGTCGCTGAATCCCCGTGATTCCGTGATGACCAATGCCCAAAAGCTGTGCTCCATGCCTGGTGGCGGTACCAATTGCAGTTCCGTGCTGGTGCATCTGAACCAGACCCGGGCTCAGGCTGACCTGGTGGTGTATGTGTCCGACAACGAATCGTGGCGCGATACGCTGCCCGGTCCAGCCCGGAACGCACCTACTGCCTTGATGGCGGAGTGGGAAAAGTTCAAGCAGCTCAATCCGGCAGCCCGGCTTGTCTGTCTCGACATCCAGCCCTACGCCTCCACCCAGGCCCAGGAGCGGGCGGACATCCTGAACATCGGCGGATTTTCCGATTCGGTGTTCGAGATCATCACCGCTTTTGCCGAGGGCCGTCTGGGCCCCGATCATTGGGTGGGAGAGATCGAAAAGATCGCTCTCTGACCCGTCTGTAAATTCGCACGCCGTCGTTTCCGGAAGGTCCGGGAGCCGTGCTTGAAACGCGAAATGGGATCCTGCCGAACTGGCTTGAGACTACATTCTTCATAGAAAGCAAACCCGTCCCGGCCGCTCTTGTCGGCAGGATTCCTTTCGCAACCCTTTCCTCCCTTTGGCGAATGCCTGAGGAACTACATCGTAATCTGAATGTTGCAGGTTCGAGTCCTGCCCGGCGTTCACGGTCGCCGGTAGCTCAATGGCAGAGCATCAGAAGTTGTTTCTCAAAAACCTTGTCGCCATCTTTTCCCCACCTCTTTCCTTCCCTGGCGAATGCCGGAGCGGACTACATTGAACAGCGGGCCTCGAAACCCGCCCGCAGCCATGCGGAAAGTCCCTTCATCCTTGTCGCCATTTTAGCCTGACAAAACACATCTCATCAAATGGGGCGAATGCCCGATGGAACTACATGATTCAACATCCTTTGGTCGTGGGTTCAAATCCCTCCGGCTCCTCTCAAGGGGGCCGTAGCTCAGCCTGGTAGAGCAGAGTAAAAACGTTTCATCAAACCCTTGTCGCCCCACCTTTCCTTTTTTCGACCCTTTGTTTATGACCTCTCCTTTTCACATTGTTTCTGAAGCCGAAGCTTTCATTCCCGCCCGCGACAATGCCGGCAAGCCGATCACGGTGATCGGTACCGAAGCCATCCGCTCCACCATTGACCAGATCTGCCTGGACCAGGCCCTGAACTCGCGTTCTGCGCCGGGTGTGACGGATCTCGTGCTGAACCCGGATGCTCATGCGGGTTATGGCGCCCCTGTGGGATGCGTGATGGCCTCGCCGACGCACATCTATCCA
>DASWXG010000109.1:0-6116 GCA_036405615.1 Prosthecobacter sp.
GATCTCCCGTGGCGGCTGAGGGCCGGCACGGGAAGGAGATGTGCGGATTTGGCTGTTCCGCCGGGGCCGCTCCTGCCTTGACTCAGCGGTCTTCCGGTTCAATCCTGCGGGTTCCATGTCTGACGCTCCTGCTGCCGCCCCTGCCTCTTTGGATTTCATCCGCGAAATGATCGCCACGGATGTGGCTGAGCAGCGCAACGATGGCTGGGTCATCACCCGTTTCCCGCCGGAACCCAACGGCTACCTGCACATCGGCCATGCCAAGAGCATCTGCCTGAACTTCGGCCTCAGCCTGGAAAATGCCCCGAAGGCGAAGTGCCATCTGCGGTTTGACGACACCAATCCCACCAAAGAAGAGGTGGAGTATGTGGACAGCATCCAGGACGATGTGAAGTGGCTGGGCTTCGACTGGGGAGACAACCTTTTTTATGCCAGCGACTACTTTGAAAAGCTGTACGGTTTCGCCGTCCAGCTCATCGAAAAGGGCCTGGCCTATGTGGATGACCAGACGGCTGAGGAAATGCGCGCCAGCCGTGGCACGCTGACCAGCCCCGGCACCAACAGCCCGTATCGCGACCGCAGCCCGGCGGAAAACCTGGACCTCTTTGCCCGCATGCGCGCGGGTGAGTTTGCCGAAGGCAGCAAAGTGCTGCGCGCCAAAATCGACATGGCCTCCCCGAACATGAACCTGCGGGACCCGGCCATCTACCGCATCTTGCGGGCGCACCATCACCGGACCGGCGACGCCTGGTGCATCTACCCGATGTATGACTACGCACACCCGCTGAGCGATGCCCTGGAAGGCATCACCCACAGCCTGTGCACGCTGGAGTTCGAACATCACCGCCCGCTGTATGAGTGGCTGATCGCCAATGTCAGCGGTCTGCCCGGTCAGCCTTATCAGCGCGAGTTTGCCCGCCTGAACCTCACCTACACGGTGATGAGCAAGCGCAAGCTGCTGAAACTGGTGAAGGAAAACCTTGTCAACGGTTGGGACGATCCCCGCATGCCCACCATCAGCGGCATCCGCCGCCGTGGTTACACGCCTGCGGCCATCCGCAGCTTTTGCAAAACCATCGGCCTCACCAAGTATCCCTCCCTGACGGAACTGGCCTTGCTGGAACACAGCGTCCGCGAAGACCTGAACAAACATGCCCAGCGTGTTTACGGCGTGCTGCGCCCCATCAAGGTGGTGCTGACCAACTACCCCGAAGGTGAGGTGGAGCATGTCGAGCTGGTGAACAACCCGGAGAACGAAGCCGATGGAACCCGCAAGGTGCCGCTGAGCCGGGAGCTGTACATTGATGCCGATGACTTCATGGAAAACCCGATCCAGGGCTTCCATCGCCTCATCCCTGGCGGCGAGGTCCGTCTGAAATATGCCTTCTGCATCATCTGCCAGGAGGTGGTCAAAGACGCTGACGGCAACATTGTGGAACTGCGCTGCACCTATGACGATGCCACCCGCAACGGAGCCAAACCTGTGGGCAGACCGAAGGTGAAGGGCACCATCCACTGGGTGAGCGCAGCGCACGCCCTGGATGTGGAAGTCCGTCTCTATGACAAGCTTTTCACGGTGGAGCAGCCAGACGGCGAAGAAGGGGAGTTTACGGACTTCCTGAACGCCCAGTCGCTGGAAGTGGTGACCGCCAAGCTGGAGCCTTCCGTGGCCGCTGCCGCCCCGGGTGCTCATTATCAGTTTGAGCGCGTGGGCTATTTTTACACCGACCCGAAGGACAGCCAGCCGGGCAAGCCGGTCTTCAACCGCACGGTGGCTCTCAAGGATGGCTTCTCGAAAGGGAAGTAAGTGAGGTTTTCCGGCCCCCTCACTTCTTCAAGCTGCGAAACCGCATGCGGAGAGGTGAGGGGGCTTTTTTCAGAGGCAGTCTGAAAAGCCTGGCGGCACGTCCAGTTCCAAGGAGCGGCATTTGCCAGGTGCCGCTGGCGTAGCATTCCGGGGAGAATCCGGCGTTTCCCAAACCATGACTTTGGCAAGTCACGCTCCTTGCCTGGAACCTTTTCAGACTGCCCTCCCAAACCCAAAGCGCAGAGACTCGGTGCCGGTGGGTGTATGCAGCGCCAGCACGCGACGTCATGGCACGGTTTCCGGCGGGGACGCCGCAAACAGCCTGCGAGACGCAGGCGCTCCAGCGCAGGCGGCTGCGGCGGCGGTTCGTGGAGCGCACACATCTTGCGTGCAGCTTTCCGCGTCTCGCGGAAAGCCGTCTCCTGAGCCACGCTGCCCTGTTGCACGCAGCACAGGTGCCGCTGGGTGCCATGTTCGGGTGAGAATCCGGCGTTACCCAAGCCGTGACTTTGGCAAGCCAGGCTCCTTGTTCGGGACCTTTTTCAGACTGTCCCTCAGACAACAGAGACAGCAAGCTGCTGATCAGGATGACTCCAGGCTGAGGTGCACGCGGGTGAAGTCTCCCCGGCGCAGGTCTTCCTGGTGGATGCAAAAGGTGACGGTGCCGGCATCCCAAAACTGAAAACCGACCTTTGAATCCCAACCCAGACGGAGCAGGGGAACCCATTCCTCAGGCATGCCCCTCAGCGCATTGGCGGCCTGCTCCTGCGGCGACTCATGCTGGGTGAAGGTGTGCCCGTTCATGGCGTGTTCCGGTTTGGGCCGGTTCACCTGCCAGTCATCGTAAAGGGCCGATTCCTCATCCGGCAGTTTTGGACGGATGAAGCGTGGTTCCGGCAGGCAGGCAAACTGGCGGAAGCCGATGTGGTGGGGATGCTCCGTGTAGTCATCGGTGGCATCCAGCATCTCTTCGGCCCCCGTGTGGCGGACCGTGGCCAGGGTCTCAAGTTCGTCTTCGAAAAACAGCACCCGGCCATTCAGCCTCTCGCTGGAATCCATGAAGAAACTAAGCAGGCCGGAACGCGGCAGCCAGCGGTTGAAGGGAGCCACATCCGCCAGATTGATCTGTGCCAGAAAGCTCCAGTAAAGTCCGTCACTCTGGGGAAAGAGATCCGGTGAAGGAAGATCTGGAAAGCCGCCGAAGCGGGATGTCCCAGGGACAGAACAGTCGTCAGGCTCCAGGGTTTCCAGGGAGATGGCATCCCGGCTGCATCTGGCAATCTTTGGCAGAAGACTCTCCAGGCCGGCTTCAGCCAGCTCCTTTTCAAGGCCGTCTTGCAACTCGCTTCCCGGCTGGATGTGCAGTTCCAGATGCTGCAACTCTTTGAGCACGGGCAGAGGACTGTGCCGGTAGCTCCAGTCCATGAAGAGCTGGCGATGGGCAGCCTCGATCTTCACTTCAAGATCGGGTCTTTGCCCCAGCCACTGCGGGAGCGTAACAAACAGGTTGTTCTCCAGGCTGATGGAGCGGAGATCGGCCAGGTTCTCAATCGAAGCCGGAAGGTGGGTGAGCCGGTTGAAATCCAGGTGCAGCACTTCCAGGGAAGCGAGGTCGCCCAAGGTTTCCGGCAGTGCCCGCAGGCGGTTTACAGTCAGATACAGCGACTCCAGGCGGGACAGGCCTGCAAGCGCGTCCGGCAGAACTTCCAGGCGGTTGTAAGACAGAACCAATGTTCGCAGTCTATCAAGTCCGCAGAGGGTCTCAGGAAGGCCTGTGAGTTCATTTTGGGAGAGGTTCAGATATTCCAGCCGGGACAGCTTTTCCCAGCCCTGCGGCAGCCGCTTCATCTGGTTGTTTCCCAGGGACAGCGATTTCAAGGCAGGCGCCTGGAACACGCTTTCGGGGAACTCGGTGACGTTGCAGGCCTGCAAGCTGAGGGATTGAAGATGAGGCAGATGCCCCAGCCCTGGCAGCAGCAGGTGGACATCGGACAGCGAGATGGAGAGGGTTTGCAGGTGGGGCAGTTCAACGACCCGGCTGAGCAACGGCGCATCCGGCTGGCGGTAGATCCGGAGGCGGGTCACCTTTTGGGGCTGCTCGAGAGCGGCCTCCAGGTCGTCAAATTCAGGCTGGGCTTTCAGTTCCTCGTCCGATAGCAAAACCATAACGCCGCCAAGTCTAACCAGTCATGCGGATGAGGCAATGCTACAATGTTCGTTTGGTGGAAATCGGCCGGTTTTTGAGGGCGCGTTCACGGGGGGCTGAAGGCAGTCTGCCTTCAGCGCGGCATGGCGGGATGTGTCCGGATGGAGACGATGGTTCACGGTTGTTGGCAAGGGTTGGCAGTGGCGTCGGAGCCGCTTGCGGAGGTGGCCAGCCTTTGGAATGCCCTTCAAGGCGGTTCGGAGAGGCCGGGTTTGGCGGGAGGGGCAGCGTGACTGCCCGTCCTCGCGGCTCGATAAAACCGTTTTTTTTGTCCAAAAAAGCAGGGTTCTGGCCTGATGGGGAGCAATTCTCCGTTTTCTCCTCATCTCAACCTCATGATCAAAGCCGCATTTCTATCCCTGCTCCTGGCCTCCGGCGCGCATGCTGCCGCGCCCCAACAAGCCGATGTGATTGTCTATGGAGCCACCCCCGGGGGCTTCTGTGCCGCCATTGCCGCCGCTCGGGAAGGGGCCTCCGTCATCCTGCTGGAACCGACCGCGCATGTCGGCGGCGTGAACACCGGCGGCCTGAGTTTCAGCGACTCCAACCAGACCGTGCGCAGCACCGTGATGGGCCTCTTCGATGAATGGCACACCCGCATCGAAAAAGACTACCAGTCCCGGGGCGTGAAACTGGACTACAAAGTCAGTGTGAAGGACACCAGCAAGTGGACCTATGAGCCCAGCGTGGCCATGCGCATCACCCGCCAGATGCTGGATGAAGCCAAGGTGAAGGTGCTGACGAAACAGGTGCTCCAGTCCGTGAAAAAAGACGGCGCGCGCATCACCTCGCTGAAAACCTCCCAGGGAGACTTTGAAGCCCGGGCCTTTGTGGACACCACCTATGAAGGAGATCTCATGGCCGCCGCCGGAGTCTCCTGGACCATCGGCCGTGAAGGCCGCAAGGAGTTCGGCGAGTCTCTGGCCGGCAAGCAGTATCCCAAGGCGAAGATGGCTATCTCCGGAACGGATGATGCCGGCAAGCCGCTGCCGCTGATCACCACACAGGATGCAGGGCCCGAGGAAGACGGCGACAAAAATGTGATGGTCTACAGCTTCCGCCTCTGCCTCACCAAGGACCCGGCGAACCGCGAGCCTTTCCCCCAGCCGGCCAAGTATGACCCGGCGCGCTTTGAAGCCGTGCGCCGCTACTACGCGCAGGAAAAACGCCCGCACTTGCTGTGGGACCTCTACCCTCTGCCTAACAATAAATTCGACGCCAACAACGGCATCGGCAAACAGTTCTCCATGGGCCTCGTGGGCGCCTGCAACGGCTGGAGCGAAGCTGATGAAGCCGGGCGCGCGAAGATCTGGGAGGAGCACAAGCAGTACACCCTTGAGCTGTACCACTTCCTTACCACCGATGCCGCTGTGCCGGAAAACCTGCGCAAGGAACTCGCCGAATTCGGGCTTTGCAAAGATGAGTTCACCGCTGACGGCCACTGGTCTCCGCAGCTTTACGTGCGTGAGGGCCGCCGCATGAAGGGGCAGTATGTGCTGTCGCAAAAGGACATTCTGGATGAGCCTAAAAAGGGCGATGCCATCGCCATCTCCTCATTCCCGGTAGATTCCCATGACTGCCAGCGGGTGGCGCTGAAAGACGGCGGTGTCATCAATGAAGGCACCATCTTCCCTCTGCGCATGGAAGGCCGCCGCCACGGTTTCCCTTACCATGTGCCGTACCGCAGCCTGCTGCCGCAGGAGACGGAGTGTGACAACCTGCTGGTGCCTGTGGCGCTTTCCTGCACCCACGTGGGCATCTCCTCCATCCGTGTGGAGCCCACCTGGATGATCCTGGGCCAGAGTGCCGGCATTGCCGCCGCGCTGGCGGTGAAGCAGGGCACCACCGTGCAAAAGCTGCCTTATGCCGCGCTGAAGGAGCGCCTGCTGGCCCAAAAACAGGTGCTGGACCTGCCCAAGCTGGAAGATCTGCCAACTCCGCCCGCCACGCCGATGAGCCTGGACCCGGTCAAGTTTGAAGGCATCATTCTGGATGACGCCAAGGCGGAACCGAAAGGTGACTGGAGCCACTCCACGGGTTTCAAACCCTACATTGGCACCGGTTATGTACATGATAACCAGCGCGGTGATGGCAAAGCCGTCG
>DASWXG010000110.1:0-5490 GCA_036405615.1 Prosthecobacter sp.
TGGATGTCCTCTTCCATGCCAAACCCGCTCAGGGCAATGCAACGCAACTCCCCCCCCGCTTTGGCATTCAGCTGTTCAAACAAGTCCACCCCATTTCCATCTGGCAGGCCGATGTCCGTCACCAGCACATCAAAGGCGAAGGTTTCCGCAGCCTCCAGTGCTTCCGTGAAACTGTGTGCAGTGCGGACATGGTAGCTGCGGCGTGAAAGCAGCCTGTGCAGGGTCTCCGCCGTATCCTGATGATCCTCCACCAGCAGCACCCGGAGTGAAGCCTTTGCAGGTTGGGAAGCCTTGGCCGCACTGGCAGTGCTTTGCCCTGCTTCCGCCGGCTTGGAAAGGGGCAGTCTGACGATGAAGGATGCCCCGGCCCCCTCCCCTTCACTGGTGGCGGCAATGGTTCCACCATGCAGTTCTGTCAGAGCTTTGGAAATGGCCAGCCCCAGTCCCAGCCCTCCGGTCGTTTTGGAGGCCTGCTCAAAGACATTGAAAATGGCGGACAGCCTGGAGGCCGGAATCCCCGACCCTGTGTCGCTGACCCGGATCTCCAGGGTATTGTCCGCAGGCAGGGAGTGCGTCTCCACACTGATCCTGCCCTGAGGCGGCGTGAACTTGATGGCGTTGTTGAGGAGGTTCCAGAAGATCTGCTGCAGACGCGCCGGGTCCGCCATGATCGCAGGCTTTCCGGCGGCGAGTTCTGTGGTCACATGCAGCTTGCGGGAGGCGATCTCCGGCCCACAGATTTGCAGGACGTTCTGCAGCAGTTCATGGGCATCCACCTGCTGCTTTTGAAGGTCAATCTTGCCGTTGCGGATACGGGCCACGTCCAGCAGGTCATCAATAAGACGCGCCTCCAGCTGGACGTTTCTGCGGATTACCTCCAGATCCCGGCGGAGGGCGGGCGGGCAGCCCTCGTCTTCCGCCAGCAAAGAAACGCTGTGCAAAACCGGAGAGAGGGGAGTTCTCAGCTCATGGGAAAGCATGGCCAGGAAACGGTCCTTGGCCGCATTGGCAGCCTCCGCTTCAGCGCGCGCTCTCCGGGCTTCCTCCGCCTGCTTCCTCTCCGTGATGTCCACAATGGAGGCGAGCCAGCGGGCGTGTTCAGAATGGATCGGCGTCAGCCGCATCTCCACCGGTACGGCCGCACCGTCCGGCTGCTGGACGACTGTTTCATAGACGGTGTTGGCGATGCCGGAAAAGGCCTCCACCGCCACATCCACCAGATCAGAAAGCCGCTTTGTCAGGAGCACTTCCCGCACCTCACCAAAGAGCTTTTCCGCCTGGGTATTGACCAGACGGAGGCTGCCGTCCTCATCAATGACCAACATGGAGTTAGGCGCAGCCTCCACCACCACCCGGAAACGCTCTTCAGCCACTTTGCGCTCCGCGATTTCCTCTTCCAGAATCCGGTTCATCTCCGCCAGCGCCCGGCTCTTGCGAAACAGCTCCACAAAGACGGCGATCTTGGAACGAAGAACCCCCGGCTGGAAAGGCTTCGTGAGATAGTCCACCGCCCCAACGTCATAGCCGAGCACCGCGTGTTCATTGTCACGGTAGTGGGCGGTGAGGAACAGAATGGGAATGTGCTGGGTCCGCTTGCGCTGCTTGATCAGCCTGGCCAGTTCAATGCCGTCCAGATCGGGCATCTGCACATCCAGGACGATGGCAGCAAAGTCCTCCTGCATCAGGGCCATGAGGGCGTCCTGCGCCGTCTGGGCTTTCACGAGGCGGTGTTTGCTGTCCTCCAGCGTCGTTTCCAGAACCAGCAGGTTCCGGGGATCATCATCCACCAGCAAGATCGAAACCTGCGGTTCCAAATCCCCGCCAGGGGGCGCGGTTACCGCCGGATGAACATGGGAAGAAGACATGACAGCTTGTGGCGAAGTTCGTGAAACAACGGTCACCGGTGCAACCAGACCCGCATGAGAGACAGCAGTTCATTGGTATCCACAGGCTTGGCAATGTAATCGCTCGCGCCAGCTTCCAGGCACTTCTCACGGTCCCCTTTCATGGCCTTCGCCGTCAGCGCCACAATGGGCAGCGTCCTGAACTTGGGCTGTTTCCGGATTTCGCGCATGGTTTGGTATCCATCCATCTCAGGCATCATGATGTCCATCAAAACCACCGCCAGGTCCGGCGTGTTTTCGATGATCTCAATGGCCTGCCTTCCGTTGGTCGCGCTGAGCACATCCATCTCCTGATTTTCCAGGACAATGGAGAGCGCGAAGATGTTACGGGCATCATCGTCAACGATCAGCACCTTGCGGCTCCTGAGTGCGTCGTTGGACCGGTGCAAAGACTCCAGCATCTTTTGCTTGGCGTCTGGCAGGGAGGTCACCACGCGGTGGAGGAAAAGCGAGGTCTCATCCAGCAGCCGTTCGGGAGATTGCACGTCTTTCAGGATGACACTCTTGGCCACCGTTTTGAGCCGCTTCTCCTCCTGCGGAGACAGGTCCTTGCCGGTGAAAACCACGATCGGCACATGGCGCAGGCTGGACTCATTATGGATCTTCTCCAGCAACTCAAAGCCGGTCATGTCCGGAAGCCGCAGATCCAGCACACAGCAGTCAAACGCCCGGTCCAGCATCATCCGCCAGGCTTCTTCACCGGTGGAGACACTGGTGATTTCAATGTCGTTATGCTCCAGCAAGGCCACGATGCTTTCGCGCTCGATGTCGTTGTCCTCCACCACCAGAAGGCGTTTCGCCCTCGGCAGCGCAAAGCTCTTGATGCGGTCCAGCGCCGCTTCCAGATCCCCCGTTGTGGCGGGTTTCACCAGATAGGCAAACGCCCCGTGCGAGAGGCCATGTTGCCGCTCCTCCTCCACGGAGATCATCTGGACCGGAATGTGGCGTGTCAGCGGGTCCAGTTTCAGGTTGTTCAGCACGGTCCAGCCCAGCATGTCCGGGAGGAACACATCCAAAGTGATCGCCGTTGGCCGATACTGGCGGGCAAGCAGCAGCGCCTGCTGGCCGCGCTGCGCGACAATGCCCTTGAACCCGATGTTCCGCGCCAGTCCCAGCAGCACGCGGGCATAGTGCGGGTCATCGTCCACAATGAGGAGGATGGCGTCATTCTCGCCGATGGTGTCACGGTCATCAGGCACCCTTTCCTCACGGGCGGAGGGCAGTTGGGCAAGCATTCCAGGCCGCGAGACCGGAGAAGCCAGTGCCTGCACTTCACGTTCCTCATCAGCCAGGACAGATCCCAGGTAGTGCAAGGGCAGATACAGGATGAACTTGCTGCCCTCGCCGGGAATGCTGGAGAGCTTGATTTCACCACCCAGCAGGGAGGCCAGCTCGCGGGAAATGGCGAGCCCCAGACCGGTGCCGCCGTACTTGCGGGAGGTTCCGGCATCTGCCTGCTGGAAGGCTTCAAAGATGAGCTTCTGTTTTTCCGGTGCAATGCCGATGCCTGAATCGCTGATCTCCAACGCAATGACTGCCCCGCTGCGCTGAAGCACGGGGTGGTCCGGACTCCAGCCTGACTGCACCTGCCGGACGCTCATCGAAACGAAGCCGCGGGAGGTGAATTTGAAGGCATTGGACAGGAGGTTTTTGATGATCTGCTGGAGACGCTTCGAGTCCGTGGTGAAAACCGGCGGCAGGTTCGGATCAAAGTCCACATTGAACGGCAGGCTCTTGTTGTCGGCAATGTGCCGGAAGTTCCGTTCCACGGACTGCCGGAGCGAGGTGAAGGTGATCTCCTCAGCATCCACCGAGACGGTGCCGGACTCGATCTTCGAAAGGTCCAGAATGTCGTTGATGAGGTTGAGGAGATCGGAACCGGCGGAGTGAATGCTGCGGGCAAATTCCACCTGCCGGTCACTGAGGTTGCCTCCGTTGTTTTCCCCCAGCTGCTGGCCAAGGATGAGAATGGAGTTCAGCGGCGTGCGCAGTTCGTGCGACATGTTGGCCAGGAACTCGGACTTGTATTTCGAGGTCAGGGCCAGCTCCGCCGCCTTCTCTTCCACGGCACGGCGTGCCTGGTCGATTTCGACGTTCTTGCGTTCCACCTCGGCGTTCTGCTCTTCAAGTTCGCGTGCCTTGAGCTCAAGCTCCTCATTGGTCTGCTGCAGCTCTTTCTGGCCGGACTGGAGTTCAACTGTCAGCTGCTGGCTCTGCTGCAGGAGACCCTCGGTCCTCATGGTGGCTTCAATGGTATTGAGCACCACGCCGATGGACTCGGTCAGCTGCTCCAGGAAGTTCAAATGCGCCGGCGTGAAAGTGTTGAGCGATGCGAGCTCAATCACGGCCTTGGTCTGTCCTTCGAACAGCACCGGCATCACCACGATGTTTGTGGGGCTCGCCTCGCCCAGGCTGGAGTGGACCGGCATATAACCCGGCGGCACGTCGGTGAGAATGATGCGCTCATTCTCCAGCGCACACTGGCCCACCAGTCCCTGGCCGATGAGAATCACCTCCGGATGCTGTGCGTGGTTGGCATAACCTGCCAGTTTCCTCAGAGACGAAGGTGCCTCATCCACCTGCGACATCTGGTAGATCGCCCCCTGCTGGGCGTTCACCAGCGGAGCCAGTTCAGACAGCAGCATCTTGCCCACGGTGTAAAGGTCGCGCTGCCCTTGCAGCATGCGCGTGAACTTGGCGAGGTTCGTCTTCAGCCAGTCCTGTTCTTTGTTCTGCTCCGTGGTGCCACGGAGGTTGTCGATCATCGTGTTGATGTTGTCCTTCAGCTGCGCCACTTCGCCGCGCGTCTCCACCTGGATGGACTGGGTCAGATCCCCCTTCGTCACAGCCGTGGCCACTTCCGCAATGGCGCGCACCTGGGTCGTCAGGTTGGCGGCAAGGAGGTTCACGTTCCCGGTAAGGTCCTTCCAGGTTCCCGCAGCACCGGGCACGTTTGCCTGACCGCCCAGCCGGCCTTCCACCCCCACTTCACGCGCCACGTTCGTCACCTGGTCGGCAAAGGTCGCCAGGGTGTCAGTCATGTTGTTGATGTTTTCGGCAAGCGCGGCCACTTCGCCCTTGGCATGCACCGTGAGCTTTTGCCGCAGGTTGCCATCCGCCACGGCGGTCACGACTTTTACGATGCCACGCACCTGGTCAGTCAGGTTGGCGGCCATGAGGTTCACGGAGTCTGTGAGATCCTTCCACGTACCGGCCACACCCGGCACCCGGGCCTGCCCGCCCAGCTTGCCTTCCGTGCCGACTTCACGCGCCACGCGGGTTACCTCGGCAGCGAAAGCGTTCAGCTGGTCCACCATGGTGTTGATGGTGTTTTTCAGTTCCAGGATTTCACCCTTCACGTCGACGGTAATCTTGCGCGACAGGTCACCGCGCGCCACGGCGGTGGTGACTTCGGCTATGTTACGCACTTGAGTAGTAAGGTTGGCCGCCAGCAGGTTGACGTTGTCAGTCAAGTCTTTCCATGTACCCGCCACGCCGGGCACGTTGGCCTGGCCGCCCAAGCGGCCTTCGGTGCCCACTTCACGCGCCACGCGGGTCACTTCGCCCGCGAACCTGTTGAGCTGGT
>DASWXG010000111.1:0-2640 GCA_036405615.1 Prosthecobacter sp.
ATATCAATGTGATATCACATTGATATTCCTACGCAAGTTTTCCTTTTTTGTTTTGATGAGGCTCCGCTGGTTCGGAGGTCATCCGAGCCACAGCAGTTCACTTCCCGTTCGCTGTTTCGCCTTTATAAAAGGAAGCGAGACCACTGTGCCCGTCGGTTCAAAATGACATTCTTTCCGAGAACCGGCCTAACCGTTCGGGTGCTCAAAAGCGTCAGGATCCCGCCCGGGTCCTGGCCAGCATTTTGGCGCCTTCGGCCCAGGGCACATCGTGGGGGAGGCGGTTGGTTTGGGCGGCGATGGCGGCGATGGTGCCAGCGGCTTCGCCCATGGCCACGGCGTTGCCAGTGACGCGGTAGCTGGCGTGGGCGATGAAGTCGCCACTGATGCAGCGCCCGGCCATCATGAGGCCGTCCACGTCGCGGGCGATCAAAGCCCGCAGAGGGATGTCGTAAGGCAGAGTCACCACATCCTGTTTGGAGATGGGCTTCTTGTCGTTCTGCGCTTTGTCGAAGGCATGCACGTCCACATTGAAGGTGGCCCGGGTCACGGCGTCCTCGTGGCGCGCGCCAGTCACCAGGTCATTTTTCACCACCGCATAACGCCCGGCAATGCGGCGCCCATCGCGCACGCCGATGTGCTCGGCGGTGGATGCGACCTGAATGCCTTCCCAAATACCGCCCAGGCCACGCAGGGCCCGGGTGAGCTTATGGATTTCGGATCGTGAGCGGATGGTGGCGTCCGAAACCGCCTCGGCATCGAAGGCCTTGACACCGTATTCGTGATTGAGCATGAGCATCACAAGATCCCCATGAATGTGGAAAATCGTGGGCCGCCCGTAGGAGGGTTTGATTGCCGCCCTTTCGAGTTCCTTCATGAGTTTGCCAGACGCGGTGTGGTGCCCGGTTTGGTCGCGGAAAAAGGACATGTAGTCTTTGATGGCCTCGTGGTCCTTCACCACCGCCAGCGCATTCATGGTCATGGGCTGGCAGGGGCATTGGTCACCGGACACACCGATCTCCCACGCGCAGCCCGCCAGGGCGCCCAGATCACCGTCGCCTGTGGCATCAATGAATACCTTGGCTTTCCAGGCCTCCCGACCTGACTTGGACTCCGTAACGATGGAGGCGAGTTTGTTGCCTTCCTTATAGGCGGCCACCACCCGGGTGTGGAGCTGGATCTTCACACCCGCAGCCAGACACAGTTCCTCGACCAGGAGCTTCATCTCCTCGGGTTTGTAAACGAAACTGCTCCTGCTGGCGTTGTTCTTGGCCCCGCGCTCATCCAGGTGCTTCATGAGCTCGCTGGTCAGTCCCGGTTTGTTGAAATCGAAGATGTAAGTCAGCAGGCCCGAGGTCCACACACCGCCGAGGCAGCCATTCACCTCAAACAGACGGGTGCGTGCCCCGGCGCGCGCCGCATGGATGGCCGCCGCGATGCCGGCCGGACCGCCACCGCAGACAATCACATCCACATCGTCGCGGTATTTCAGCTCGCGTTCGGGCTCCAGCAGCGCATTTCGGGACAGGGCCCGGGGCGCGTTTATTTCCGCCTGGGCAGCGCCTACCCAAGGGACGACGGCGGACCCGAGAAGAGCATGGCGGAGAAAGGAGCGTCGGTTGGATTCGTGGTTCATAGGGACGAAAGACTGGGGCTGGGTGGGCGGTTGACTCATCTGGAGGTTTGTAGCCTTGGAAAACTCTCCTTGAGATTGTCCCTCATTGAGCCGTTTTTTGAGCGGCTTTCCAAGAGGAGGTAGAAAGCAAAACCAGCACAAATGTAGCATGATATGAAAGGGCGTGACGAGAGGGCGCAGGTCGCCGGACTCATTGACCAGATTCTGCAGCGGGGGTTCCCCCGGTCCGTGGTGTTGGCCGATGAGCGCGGCTTTCCAAAGGGAAAAGGGCCGTGGGCCTTCCAGCTCTACGATCACTCCAGGCTCAGCATCTGCCTGTCTCGGCGCGGCACCTATCGCATCCTCCGCAATGGTGTTTTGACCACGGTGGTGCTGCAAAGGGGCGATGCCCTGGTGGTCAGCCCAGGCTGCCTGATGGCCTCCCATCCTGAGGCCAGGTATCTGTCATTCGGACTGGTTTTTTCAGCAGAGATGACGCGGTTTTTGCTCGCCAAACGCACCCCCAATTCCGTCGGCGGCAGGCATCGGTTTTTGTTTGCCCATCACAGCTCGGCGCTGATGGATGAAGAGATTCACTGGTGTTTTAAAACCATCGAAAAAGCATGCCAAAGGGAGGCGGATCCACGCTACGCCGCACAGTTGGTGGGGCTCGTGCTTCTCCGGGCCAAGGACCTTTCGCTCAGCCAAAAAGCAATGGCGGAGGTCCGCAGCGGCAGTTTCACCTGGAAGGCTGCCAAGGAGTATGTGGATGAAAATCTGCACCGCCCTTTGAGCCGCGAGGAGATTGCCGAGTTTCTGCGGATTCATCCCAACCATGTGTCCAAGCTGTTCCGGCAATTTGGCGGCAGTTCACTGCGGGACTACTTGATGCGTGCCCGCATGGAAAAGGCCAGGGGACTGCTGCTGCATCCCGCGCTCAGAATCAGCGAAATCGCCGAATCCTGCGGGATTCCTGATCCCAATTACTTCAGCCGCTGCTTCCGCAAAGAGCATGGCTACTCGCCCAC
>DASWXG010000112.1:0-2795 GCA_036405615.1 Prosthecobacter sp.
GCCCAGATGGCGGAGCATGCGGAAGACGCAGAGCGTTTCAATACGGAGGCGCGTGCCCTCGCCCGCCTTTCGCATCCGCACATCGTCGCAGTATTTGATTTCGGGCAGACCGATGCGGGGCATCTCTATCTGGCAATGGAATATGTGGAGGGCACTGACCTGCACTGGCGGACCCGGGCCGGTGAGGTGACCCCGGACCGCGCCAGAACGGTAATCGCTCAACTTTGCGATGCGCTACAGTATGCCCACGCCCATGGGGTGATTCACCGGGACATCAAACCGGCGAACATTCTGATCACGGCTGACTGGCAGGTGAAGGTGGTGGACTTTGGCCTGGCCAAGGACCTGACGGAGCAGGCGGAAGGTGAAGCTGCCGAATACGGCACACCGGACTATACCGCCCCGGAGAGATGGCTGGCAGGCCAGCCGGTGGATCACCGTGCGGACATCTACTCCCTGGGCGTGGTCATCCACGAAATCCTCACGGGCAAGACTCCGCATGCCGCAGGGGCGGAGGCAGGGCTGGGGCTGCCGGAAGGCTTTGCGGGAGTTCTGTCAAAATGCCTGATGCATGACCCTGAGCGGCGTTACCAGACGGCCGAAGAGGTGCGCACGGCGCTGCTGGCCGCGACGGCGATTGTGAAGCAGAAGGAGGCTACAAAAGCCTACAATCCGCCGACCACCCACGGGAATGCTCCCCTGGCACCTCATCCACGCCCTCCGCGGCCCGCACCCTCTGCAAATACCTACCGGAATACGGCCTGGGTGGGAACTTTGATCTGGGGCATGGCCTGTCTGGCTGCTGCGGGCGGTCTGGGCTGGCTGGTGTGGCGCGACCATTTCCAACCGCCTGTTGCAAGTCCCGGAGGCGGCGCGAGTCCAGTGGCCGAGGCCGCCGCTGCTGCCCCACA
This sequence comes from Prosthecobacter sp., assembly GCA_036405615.1. GTDB lineage: Bacteria > Verrucomicrobiota > Verrucomicrobiia > Verrucomicrobiales > Verrucomicrobiaceae > Prosthecobacter. Next base: position 912 of record DASWXG010000112.1, read on the forward strand.
GTCCTCGCCGGCTGCCCCGGCCGTTATTTCTGAAATGGCGGGGAAGCGGGCGGATTTTTCGTCTTCTTCGGACAGGACCGCTAACAATGGTCCGGCTGATGCCGTTGTTTCCGAGCCTCCACCCATGATCAACAAAGCCCTCCCGACCGCCCTGGTTCTCGCTGCTTCTGCCACCTCTGCCTTGAGTGTGGATTTCCAGCGCCAGATCAAACCTATCTTCGCGGCCAAATGCTATGAATGCCACAGCGAGGCAAAAGGGAAGGAAAAGGGAGATGTGGCCCTGGACACCGAGGCCAAGCTGAAGGCTTGCATCGGCCCCGGCCAGCACATCGTGCCTGGAGATCCTGCCAAGAGTACCATGGCCCTTGTCTGCAAGCTGCCGGATGATGACAGCGATGTGATGCCCCCGAAGGGCAAGAACCGTCTGACGCCTGCTGAAGTGGGCCTGCTGGAGCTGTGGATCAAAGAAGGTGCCAATCTGACTTCCAGCGCTCCTCCTGTGCCTGCGCCCGTGGCCTGGACCAGCAATGATGGCAAAACCATCCAAGCCAGCTTTGTGGCTCTGGCCGGAGACCAGATCACGCTGCGAATGAGCGCGGACGGCAAGGATTACACGTTCCCGCTGAGCCGTCTGTCACCGGAAAGCCAGGCCCAGGCGAAAACGGCTGCGGGCCAGTAGAGACTGCCAGACCCGTCCTTCAGAGCATCTCGTTGCGGTAGGCCGCAGGGGAGGTGTTGCGGTACTGGCGCATCATACGGCTGAGGTAGTGCCGGTTGATGAGGCCGCACTGCTCGGCGATTTCGTCAATGCTGGCATCCCCATGGCGCAGCAGACGGCAGGCTTCGTCCAGCCGGTAGTCCAGCAGCACCCGCATGGGTGCCTGCTGCAGTTCCTGCTGGAAGAGGTGGTTCAGATTTCGCACGCTTAGCCCGGCGTATTTGGCGATCTGCTCGGCCGTCAGTTTCAAGCTCAGGTGGGTGTTCATGAACTCCATGGCGGTAAGAACACGTGCGTCCAGCCGCTGCTGGTCCCAGACACTGTCAGGCAGGCATTGCACGGCCTCCGTCACCCACAGGATGGACAGCCAGGGAAAGCGGCTGTTTCCGCTGGAGGCTCGCAGCAGTTTCTGCATCACACGGCGCATCTCGGCAGTGACGGCAAATTTGTAGATGCCGGGGGCTGCGCGGTCTGCCAGAGGGCCGAGGTTAAAATGAGCATACCATTTGGCAAAGGGCTGGCTGGTGCGGGTACTGAAGGTGGTGTGTGGAGGAATGAGATAAACATGGCCCGGCTCCAGGCTGGTTTCCTGGCCGCTGATTTCCATGATGCCACCGGAGATGAGCGGCCAGTAGAGCCGCCAGTAAGGATCATGAAAGCGTCGCAACTCCCACTGCTCGAGTTCGATTTTGCGGGTGGTCAGGATGTCCACGGTGACACCGGGAAGGGCCACGGCGCGGTTGCCCACCACGCGGTGGGCGGTGCCGGAAGGGACAAGGCTGAGGACGGGTTTTTCCATGGTGGATTGCGGAATCCGACACAACTCTAGCCATCGGTGGCATGGATGGCAAGGCCAGGATGGCTAGCATGGGCGTCCTCAATTCCAACCCTGACCCACCCCTTTTATGGCCGACATCAGCACCAGCGCAGCAGACAAGAAGGAGAAAGAATACTTCACCAGCATTCCCCAGGAGGCCCCCGGCTTCTTCCTCAAAGGTTCCCACCAGTATGACTGGGGTCTCAAGAACCGTCTGAGCAAGGTCTTCAACCCGAAGGACGGCCGCACCGTCATGCTCGCCTTCGACCACGGCTACTTCCAGGGCCCCACCACCGGCCTGGAGCGTGTGGACCAGACCATCCTTCCCCTGGAGCCCTATGCCGACTGC
>DASWXG010000113.1:0-5133 GCA_036405615.1 Prosthecobacter sp.
AGGCCTTGCGGCTGGAGATGGATGTCCACATGGCGCATCAGCAGATCAAGGTGGTGCGGCAGTATGCCGATCTTCCGCCCATCTATGCGGCACGCGGCCTGCTCCTTCAGATCATCGTGAACCTTCTGGCCAATGCCTGCCAGGCCATGGGCGACAAGAACCCGGCCGACCGCAAGCTGACCCTGCGCATCCAGCCGCAAGGCGAGACCTCCGTGCGCCTGACGGTGGAGGACACCGGCTGCGGCATCCATCCGCGCCACCTCACCAGCATCTTCACCCAGGGCTTCACCACCAAGAAAGAAGGCCACGGCTTCGGCCTGCACCACGCCAGCCTTCTCGCCCAGGATCTGGGCGGCACTCTCCGGGCCGAAAGTGACGGCCTGGGCAAAGGCGCCCGTTTTGTTTTGGAAATCCCTGCCCGCAAAGATTCCAAAGGAGGCCCAAACTCCCTTCCTACATCCGTTTCTGCGTAACCTTCCGTGAACTCCCGCATGAACTCGCCCCGCATTCCGAATGATCCCGTCGCCGACCTGGTCGCCCAGGATCCGCTCCGTGTGAATCATCGCATCCTCATCGTGGATGACAACACCACCATCCATGAGGACTTCCGCAAAATCCTCTCCCCGACGGATTTCGGCGAGTCAGATCTGAACATGATCGAATCCGCCGTGTTCGGCGAAGAGCAGTCCTCCAAGTCCATGCCGGAGTTTGAACTGGCCTTTGCCGCCCAGGGAGATGGCGCCGTGCGTCTGGTGGAGATGGGCCTCCAGCAGGGGCGTCCCTTTGCCCTGGCGCTGGTGGATGTGCGCATGCCGCCCGGCATGGACGGCATCGCCACCATCAAGTCTCTCTGGCGCATCCAGCCGGACCTGCAGGTGGCCATTTGCACCGCCTATGCCGACTACTCCTGGGACGACATTGTGGACCATCTCGGCATTTCCCACCGGCTGGTCATTCTGAAAAAGCCGTTCGACCCCATCGAAGTCATCCAGATTGCCAACGCGCTCACCTCCAAGTGGGCCTTTGAACGCGAAAGCGCCATGCGCCAGCTGGGCCTGCAGACCAAGCTGTGGGACAACGCCAAGCGCATGGAGGACACCTATGCCCGCCTGCGCCAGGAGCATGACGACCGTCTGCGCCTGGAAGAGGACATGCGCAAGATGCAGAAGATGGACGCACTGGGCGGTCTGGCCGCCGGCATCGCTCATGACTTCAACAACGTCCTCACCGTCATCCAGGGCCACCTGAGCATGAACCTCATGAACGGTGACCAGTCGCCGGGCATCGCCGAATCCATGGGCGAAGTCCTGCTCGCCGCGCGCCGTGCTGCGGATCTGACCAAACAGCTGCTGAATTTCACCAGCCGCGACTACAAAGCCCCGCGCCCGCTGAATCTCGCCCGCGAGATCGAGGCCGAAATGGAGCTGCTGGGCCGCACCCTGGGCAACAACGTCACCCTGGAAACCCGTTTTGACCCGGAAATGCCCGATGTCATGGCCGACCCCGGCTCCCTGGGGCAGATCGTGGTGAATCTCGCCGTCAATGCCCGCGATGCCATGCCCAAAGGCGGCATCCTCACCGTCTCCACGCGCCAGGCCACTGTCGCGACCGAGGAAGAGGCCCGCAAACTGGATGCCGAGGGCCGCACCGGCCGCTTTGCCATACTTTCGGTTAGCGACAACGGCACCGGCATCCCGGCCGAGGTGCTGAGCCAGATCTTTGACCCCTTCTACACCACCAAGGAGCCCGGCCGCGGCACCGGCATGGGCCTCGCCATGGTGCGCGGCCTCGCACGTCACATGGGCGGTTGGGTCACCGTTTCCAGTGTCACGGATGTCGGCACGGATTTCCAAATCTACCTGCCGCTGGCCTCCGAAGCCGCCTCGCTGGACCTGCCAGCCGCCGGCAACAAAGACTTCGACGGGCTGATGCATGACGTCTCGCCCTGCAACCTGCTCATTGTGGATGACGACTCCAGCGTCCGCCACGTCATGAACTACGTCCTGGAAAGCCAGGGACACACCGTTTACAGCGCCAAGGACGCGCACGAAGCCTGGCAGACCTGGCGTGCCCACCGCCACAGCATCAACCTCGTCATCACTGACATCAATCTTCCCGGCGACGCCAGCGGCTTCGACCTCGGCCGGGCCATCATGGGAGACGATGCCACCTTGCCCATCATCTTCACCAGCGGCTACTGCCCGGACATCCTCGGCCAGACCACCTCGCTGCAGCTCGGCATCAACTACCTGCCCAAACCCTTCGACGTTCTGGATCTCCTCAACGCCGTCGGCCAGGCCCTCACCCCCGGCCTGTCCCGCAACATGATGCCCCCCGCCAAAACCCCCACCTCCCGCGTGGAACTGCCCTCTTAACCCTGAGGCTGGTTGGCGTTCCTCAGAGCATTTTAAATGATTTGATAGCCGCCAGAGGATGCCTTTGAGAGGAGCGCGGGCATTCGCTTCGCGGCTGCGCACGTGCCCGCCTCTTCCAACTACGCGGCTTTGCCTCCATTTAAAAGGAAGCGGAGAAGTGCGCAGCCGAGTAACCAATCTCCGCAGCCGTGCTCCAAGCCTGCGAAGGCATGGAAAACGCGTTGTATTGTGAGGAGCGTCCCGAAGTGCGCTTGTAAAGAAGAAAAGAGTCCCGCATGCGGGACCTCGGCGATACCGCTAGCATTAAAGCCCACGACTCTCTGGTTGCGATAGAGTCTTGATGAGTCGCAAAGCGCGTGGACTTTGTATCTCTTGCTCAAGACGCGCCTGCCGTGAGTTCTGCCAAAGGAACTTTCTTGAAGAGCTTGAGCTTTGCAGTCAGAGCCGGTTTTAAAGACACCGTCATCGTGCCTCATCCCACAGACCCTGAACTGAACCGCTCAGCCGTTTTTGAAGGAGCGACCTTGCCCCTGGATGGTTTTGCTCTGCCCGGAAATGGTAACCCCCTGACGGCTTCGCCGCTCAAGTCTTCATGTCCGGATCAAGAAGAAGTGAGCGAAGACTATTTTAACTGAATTAGTAATTATTACTTATGTTTATTTAGGTGTGTGAATTTTAATAATATTATTTATTAAATAATAGTTGTGATTATTCAGCCATAGAGTCTGATGGGGTAAATGATTTCATGCACTTTTGAATTGAATGGCAAGACCACTAGCCAGTTGAAATGCGGCGCCCATTCATTCCCTGCATTTTCAGGGCGTAGAGGTCATACCAATAAGCCTTCTTCGGCTTGCATTGTTGGTGTCGGGCCCATACCGCCTGGTAACTATTACATCGTGGATCGCCAGACTGGATTCGCAGAGCGCATCTTTGGAAATTCCTTCAAAGAGAACTGGTTTGCACTCTATGCGGTTGATGGGGAGATTAATGATGAAATCTACTGTGACGGTGAGAGGCGTGGAGAATTCAGACTGCACCCCAATGGGCCTCAGGGCATAAGCGCGGGGTGTATCACTCTTGAAAAGCAAGAGGATTTTCACACCCTGAGAGCCATATTGATTTCAGCCAAAAAACGGACCCTAAAGATCAACAATCAGGACATGAGAGTCTACGGGGTGATCCGTGTGCAATGAAACGAAATATTCGTGTTACAGCAAAGTGTAGGCGTCGTCTCTCCGCTGAATAATGTTAGAATTTTCAGTGGTTCTCCTAACAGGCTCGATATGCAAAGGTCTGCCTAATCTGGATCTGATGGAAATCAGCCACGGGAAAACTCTGCGACCGCGTGCCATAGGGGTTGCTGCGGGGCGTGGGGCATGCTTGGCTCTGGGGCTTTCCGCCCATGCGCATCCTTGGCCTTTCTGCCTACTATCATGACTCCGCCGCCTGCCTGATCGAGGACGGTGAGGTCGTGGCGGCGGCCCAGGAGGAACGGTTCAGCCGGAAGAAGCATGACGAGCGTTTTCCGCGTCATGCGGTGGAGTTCTGCCTGCGGCAGGCGGGCATCGGCATCGGGCAGGTGGACCATGTGGCCTACTATGAAAAGCCGTTCCTGAAGTTTGAGCGCATTTTGGAGACGCATCTGGCTTTTGCTCCGCGCGGGCTGCGCGCCTTCATGATGGCGATGCCGGCGTGGCTGGGGGAGAAACTGTGGCTGCCGCAGGTGATCGGCAAGGAACTGGGCTGGGAGGGCAAGGTGCTGTTTGCCGAACATCATGAATCCCATGCGGCCTCGGCCTTCTTTCCTTCGCCCTTTGAAAGCGCGGCAGTTTTGACGCTGGACGGGGTGGGGGAGTGGGCCACGGCTTCTTATGGCGTGGGCCGGGGAAACAGGGTGGACATTCTGAATGAGATGCGTTTTCCGCACTCTCTGGGCCTGCTGTATTCGGCCTTCACCTACTACACGGGGTTCAAGGTGAACTCGGGCGAGTACAAGCTGATGGGCCTCGCTCCGTATGGGGAACCGCGTTATGTGCAGACGCTGCTGGATAATGTGATCTCGCTGAAGTCGGACGGGTCCTTCGCCATGAACCTGGAGTACTTCGACTACGCCGCAGGGCTGAAGATGACCTCGGCGAAGATGAACTCTTTGTTAGGCGGGCCTCCGCGCCAGCCGGAGTCCCCGCTGACCCAGAGAGAGATGGACATCGCGCGCTCCATCCAGGCCGTGACGGAGGAGATTGTGCTGCGCATGGCCCGCCATGTCCGCAAGGAGACGGGGGAGCGCTACCTCTGCCTCGCAGGCGGTGTGGCGCTGAACTGCGTGGCCAACGGCCGCCTGTTGCGCGAGGGCATTTTTGACGACCTCTACATCCAGCCCGCTTCGGGCGATGCCGGCGGTGCGCTGGGTGCGGCGCTGGCGGTGCAGCACCATTATCTGGACCAGCCCCGGCGCCTGCGTGCGGGGCACGACTGGCAGCGCGGCAGTTACCTGGGCACCGAATATGATGCGGCAGCGATTGCCGCTGCGCTGGAGCCGATGGGCGCGCGTTTGCAAAAATGCGCCTCGCAGGAGGAAGTGGCGGCCCGCACGGCGGGGCTGATCGCTGAGGGTAAGGTGGTGGGCTGGTTTCAGGCACGCATGGAGTTTGGCCCGCGCGCGCTGGGCTCTCGCTCCATCTTGGGAGATCCCCGCGTGCAGGACATGCAGCGGCGGCTGAATGTGAAGATCAAGTTCCGGGAAGGCTTCCGCCCC
>DASWXG010000114.1:0-3514 GCA_036405615.1 Prosthecobacter sp.
TCATGCGTCCGCAAGAGTTCGGGAATCCGGTTGGTCCAGCCAATCACCTCCACCGGGGCGTCCGGAAGAGCATCGGTGAACTTGCGCAGGACGTGGTAAAGGCGGGAACTGTGCTTGCCCACCGGAATGGTGAGTTGCACCCCCTGCTTCAGCAGCGGCTTGAGTGCCTCCAGGGTGGACGCGACGCGCCGGGCCGTGGTGGAGGGCAAATAAAGAATGCGCTGTACTCCGGTGCGCACCGCGTCTGCCGGCAGTGTCTCCGTGAACTGCAAACTGACGGGGAAACCCGTGATGCGAATCTTTCGCGCCGGAACACCCAATTTTTCCACCACTTCCTTGGTTTCTGCGTCAGCCACACAGTACAGATCGCTCGGCTGCATGAGCCAGATCCGGTGTACGCTGATGGAATCCGTGATGACGGTAACCAGCTTGGGGATCTTCTCGTCCTGCTTGCGCAGAGCGTCCAGCAGGGCCGCGTAAAGCGGATAGGTGCTGATGATCAGACGGGGCTGCAAGACATCCAGCTTTTCCTTCAGCCCGCGAACCAGAGGTGAGAGCCAGGCGCTGTCTTGCGGATCCACATCCGACTTTTCCAGCATGCGGTAAACAAGCCTCCAGCCGCTGGGAAAATGGGTGATGGCCTGCTGGTACAGATTCTTCAGCACGGTAGCGATGCGGGGCTGCACCTCGCTGATGAGGTCGCTCACCTGCACCTCTTCCTGCGGCAGCAGACGGCGCAAGGCTTCCGCCGTCGAAAAGGCGGCCGTGTTGTGGCCATCGCCAAAGCCTGCTGTGAGGACAAGAATCACGATCCTATTGCTGCCTGAAAATTCATGGAAACTCAAATAAAATGTGGTGTCTCTGGACTCAAGACTGGCAAACCGCCGCTCTTCCTCCATACTCTGCGCCATGAAAAAAGGCAGCGCGCTCCTGGTTCTTCCCCTCGCCCTTCTGGCAGCCGTCATTTTCGTCGCCTGCGGCTCTCCGGCAGGCCGTTCCAAAGTCGCCCTGTGGGAGGCTCGCTACAATGATGCCGCCCTGGGCCAGGTGACCCCGGATCAGCTTTTGCGGGAGATTGGACTGCGGACGGACCTGATTCCCGCAGGCAAGGTAGGCCGCTACAAATACCGGCCCATGAAGCCGCGCTACATCACCATCCACAGTACGCAAAACTACAGCGGTGATGCCTTTAACCACGCCCTGGCTTTGAAACGGGGTGCCCTGAGGGCAACGAAACGTCCCGGGGGCAACCGCATTGGCTTTCTAACCTGGCATTTCACCACCCAGTCAAACACGGCCATCCAGCACCTGCCCTGCCGGGAACAAGGTGAGCACGCCGACTTTGACGGGCCGGGCAACAACTACAGCATCGGCATCGAGATGTGTGAGCACCGGGGCAACGATATCGCCCTCACCATCGACAAAACAGCACGGCTGACAGCCTACCTGATGTACGTTTACGGCATTCCTCTCAACCACGTGGTGCCGCACTATCACTGGCCGCGCATCAGCCCCAGCATCAAACAGCCGCACAAAAACTGCCCCCACTTCCTTCTGGATGGCGGCCGCCCAGGCCCCACCTGGCAGTGGTACCTGCGCCGGGTGAACCTGCACTACAGCCGCATCGTCCCCGGCCCGGCCCGCACCTTGGGCTAGCCGGATTCCAACCCGCCATGAGATGAAGGCTGCCTTGCCACTGCTCTGCCTGCTGCTGACGGGTCCTGCCCTCACTACCGTCAAGGCCGGGGAACCGGCAGTGGAAAAAGCTGCCGAGCTGGCGGACAAACGCATCCGTGAAAGCAGCGGTCTCGCCCGCAGCCTGCGCCACCCCGGGATTCTTTGGACACACAATGACTCGGGGGGTGAACCCTGTCTGTATGCCATCGACACACTTGGAAAGACGCGGGCCAAAGTCCGCATTCCCAAAGCGGCGGCGTTTGACTGGGAGGACATGACCCAAGGCCTGGATGAGGAAGGCAATCCCTGGCTGTTTGTCGGAGACATCGGAGACAATTTCAAAATCCGCCCGAGTCTGCAGATCTACCGCATTCCGGAGCCCGATCTCCCGGCCGATGCTGAAAAGGAAATGCTGAGTGCGGAACCGGAGATCTGGCATGTGGCGTACCCGAAGGGTCGTTACAATGCCGAGTGCCTGATGTGGGATCCCAGATCCCGTCTTCTCTACATCGTCACCAAAGAAGAAAACGGAGACAGCCTGCTGTTTAAAATACCGCCGCCCAAGGATCTGGCCAAAACGGCCACCATGGAACGTGTTGCCAGCCTCACTTTCCCCTCCAGGGCGCGTCCCGGCAAGCAGCCGTCCATGGCCTGCCAGGTGACCAGCGGAGATTTCTCCCCGGACGGCAGCCGGCTGGTGATCTCCACTTACAACTTCCTTCATGAGTGGAAAATCCGGAAAGGCCAATCTCTGGAAGAAGCGCTCAAAGCACCAGCCTCCATCATTCAGGCTCCGCTGATGCGTCAACTCGAGGCCGCCTGCTACGACCGGGACAATCTCACGCTCTGGATGACCAGCGAGCAACTGCCCACCCCGCTGTACCGCATACGCAGGTAGCGCACAGCCTTTCCCTCCCCTTCCATGCAGGATCCCGATGATTTCATTCCCGAGTCCCTGGAGGATTCACCGGAAGCTGCGACGGTTCAGAATCTCGGCCGGAGAAACTGGCTGAAACTGGGAGGCATGAGTGTGCTTGCGGCCACGGGGGGCGGAGCTGGTTACTATTTTTACAACAGGATACCGCTGCTGCATTTCAACGGCACCCACGCCTACGCCACCCAGTATCATCCGCCCGTCATCCATCAACTGGTCCACTTCGCCAATGAACTGGTGGACAAGCCTTACAAGTGGGGCGGCGGCCACCAGCAGCTTTTTGACAGCGGTTTCGACTGCTCCGGTTCCATCTCCCACATTCTTTACCGCAGCGGATTGCTCGTCAGGCCTCTTAACTCGCGGGGTTTTGCAGGTTACGGCAAGTCAGGCCCGGGACGCTACGTTTCGCTGTTCGTGAAACCGGGAAGCCACGTCTTCATGTCCGTCTGCGGCCTCCGGTTTGACACCTCCGGCACCCAGGCAGGCGAAGGCCCGCGCTGGCGGGCCAATGCACGCCCGGCCAACGGGTTCATCAACCGTCATCCGCCAGGTCTTTGATCCCTCTCACCGATCCATGAAACTCATCGCCCTTTTTTGCCTCGTCACCTTTCTGTCGCTCCAGGCTGAAGAGGGCCTGGCCCCGAGTGTGCTTTACCCCAAAGCAGGGGGTGAATGGACACCGTTACCTGCCCGGGAAGCAACGGAGCGGCAAACCCGTGCAGAGATCACGCCCGGTCATCATTACATTCTCAGCCGCCCAGCCCGGGACAAATCCGGCGTCACTGCCGTCTATCACACCACCACACCGGACAGCTTTGATCCGGCCAATGCGAACGTGAATGTCAACGCCCTGCATCTGGTCGCCGAGTTTCCGGTCAAAGAAGCAGGTTTTGTCAAAACCGA
>DASWXG010000115.1:0-2482 GCA_036405615.1 Prosthecobacter sp.
GACAGCCCGGTTTTGCGGATTGGGCAAATCGGCACCACGCATGCCCATGCTGCAGGCAAGATGGAAGCCATCCTGTCACTGAAAGACACGTGGGAGGTGGCGGGGATCGCCGAACCGGATGCTGCCCGTCATTCGGCTCTCGCCAAATCGGCCGCATTTCGCAACCTGCCGCTGATGCCGGAAGCGGAACTGTTGAATCAACCTGGGCTCAAAGCCGTGGCTGTGGAGACCCGTGTGGAGTCTTCCTGCGCCACCGCCATGCGCTGCATCCAGGCAGGCAAGCATGTCCACCTGGACAAACCAGGTGCTTTGAATCACGCCGAGTTCAAGGCCATGCGGCTGGAGGCGGAGACACGCGGTCTGACAGTGCAGATGGGCTACATGCTGCGTTACAACCCGGCCTTTGAACTCCTCTTCAAAGCTGTGAAGGACGGTTGGCTGGGGGAGATCACCGAAATCGATGCCGCCATGGGCAAGCTGGCTGATCCGCGTGTCCGCCAGGAACTGAAAGATCTGCCGGGCGGTGGCATGTTTGAACTTGGATGCCATGTCATGGACATCACGCTGACCCTTCTGGGCAAGCCGGAATCAGTAACACCTTTTTCCACTCCTTCCGCTGGTGATGGCGTGAAGGATAACCAGGTGGCCGTTCTGCAATATCCCAAGGCCACGGCCGTGATTCGCTGCAATCATGCCGATCCTTTTGGAGGTCCCCGCCGCCGGTTCAATGTCACCGGTACGGAAGGCACGTTTGAGATTGTCCCTCTGGAGTCAGGCAAGGTGAACCTGTCGCTGAAAAGTGCCCGGGGCGGATATGCCAAAGGCTCCCAGTCCTTCCAGAGGGAACTGCCGAAGGGGCGCTATGATCTTGAGTTTGCAGATCTGGCCAAAGTGGTCCGGGGTGAGAAGAAGCTGGCCTGGGACGCAGCTCACGATATCGCCTTGCATGAAACCGTATTGAAAGCCGCCGGTGTCTGGAAAGCTGCCTGATGCCTCCTGTCCTGGGCAAGATTTTGCTCGCAATTGCTGGTTGTATCCGGCTCAATCGCAACCTCCCGCTGCCATCGTCGTTTTACCATCTTAGCGCCATGAAGCCTCAATTCCTCTCTCTTTTCCTCCTCGGCAGTCTTTCACTCCACGCAGCAGACTGGCCGACCTTCCGTGGTCCTGAACGGCGTGACATCTCGTCCGAAACAGGCCTCTTGAAAAAATGGCCTGACAGCGGTCCAAAGAAAGTTTGGCTCAATGAGGATGCCGGCCTCGGCTACTCAGGTTTTTCGGTGGTGGGCGGCACGCTTTATACCATGGGTGCAAGGGATGCGGTGGAGTACGTCATTGCGATTGATGTGGCCACCGGCAAGGAAAAGTGGTCAGCCGAAGCCGGTGCGTTGCTGACCAATGGCTGGGGCGACGGGCCGCGCAGCACTCCGACCGTGGATGGCGACAAAGTGTATGCCATGGGCGGCAAAGGTGTTCTGGTGTGCCTGAATGCGGCGGACGGCAAAGAAGTGTGGCGTGTCACCATGGAAAGCCTGGGAGGCAAGCTGCCAGGCTGGGGCTACTGTGAAAGCCCCACCGTGGAAGGAAATCTGGTGGTGGTGACCCCTGGCGGAGCTCAGGGCACGCTGGCGGCCTTTGACAAGGCCACTGGTAAAAAGGCCTGGCAGACCGCTGACTGGACGGACCCCGCCCAGTATGCCTCCATCGTGGCGGCCAATCTCAATGGAACCCGCCAACTGGTCCAGTTGACGATGCAGAGTGTGGCAGGGGTGAACGCCGCCGATGGCAAAGTGCTGTGGAAGACGGATTTCCCCGGCAAAACGGCCGTGATTCCGACACCGATCGTCCAGGATGGGCAGGTTTTTGTCGCGGCCGGTTATGGCGTGGGATGCAAGTCCTTCAAGGTGGGCGCAGACAACGCCGTTGAGGAGCTTTACTCCAGCACGGACATGGTGAACCACCACGGCGGCGTGGTGCTGGTGGACGGTCATCTTTATGGTTATTCCGACAAGGCGGGCTGGACCTGCCTGGATTTCAAGACCGGAGCCGTGAAGTGGACGGAGAAAAAAGCCCTGGGCAAGGGGGCCATCCACAGTGCAGACGGGATGCTCTACCTCATGGAAGAAAAGACTGGTACGGCGGTGCTGATCAAAGCCAGCCCGAAAGGGTGGGATGAGCAGGGCCGTTTCACGCTGCAACCGCAGACCACCCAGCGTAACCCGAAAGGCATGGTCTGGGTGCATCCGGTGGTGAGCGGCGGAAAACTTTTCCTGCGTGATCAGGAATTGCTCTTCTGCTTCGACATCTCCGGAAAATAGGGGGCCGGGCAGGGGCTCCGTCACAATCGTTCCACATCGCATCACCAGGATGCGAAAGAACCGGACTCCGAGCGGCGATGACTCGGGCTCAGCCTATGTCTTCACCCCTGACTCGCCGTCGCTTTGCCCAAACCACCGGTTCTGCCGCCATCATCACTGCTGCC
>DASWXG010000116.1:0-7018 GCA_036405615.1 Prosthecobacter sp.
CGGTTTTGCCACCATCCCGGCTTACCTGAAGGACATGTTTGGCAGTTACCAGGTGGGGGCCATTCACGGCCGGCTCATCACCGCCTGGAGCATGGCAGCCGTCATCGGCCCCCTTCTCATCAACGGCCTCTATGACCAGCGTGTGGCGGCGGGAGTGCCCAAAGCCCAGGCCTACAACAACACCTTTTACCTGATGTGCGGACTCCTGATGCTGGGCCTCATCGCCAATCTCCTGGTGCGCCCGGTGCATCCGAAGCATCATGTCAAAACCGGTGACTGACCTTTTTCTCTGCTCATGAAAGCTGTGCTCACCTGGCTCATCGTCATCATCCCGCTGTCGTGGGGAGTCACCAAGTCGGTGCAAAAATCCCTGCCCTTGTTTGGCATCGAATCACCGTCGGCTCCGGCACCTGCAGCCAGGTAATCCAAAGTTCCGCCAGCTGGCAGGGAAAAGGCTGCCACAAGGCGGTGCATCCCGCATCACTTCCCTTGCCGCGCGGGCACATCGCGTCCATCGTGGCGGCCCTCTGCCCACCGCCGCCATGTCCGCCCCGCATCTTCAGCCTGACTTTTCCACCTTCCGTTCCCTTGCCGAGAAGGGCAACCTCGTGCCGGTGGTGGCCGAGCTGACGGCCGACTACGAAACGCCTCTCTCCGCCTTCCAGAAGATTCATGACGGGCGCTGCGGCTTCCTGCTGGAGTCGGCAGAACTCACCCAGCATTCCGGGCGGTACAGCCTGCTGGGCAGTTCCCCGCGCATGATCTTCACGGCACGCGGCAAGGAAATCGAAGTCGAAGAACGCGGCAAGACCCGCAGCTTCACCACTGCCACGGATCCGCTGGAAGAGCTGAAGAAGCTGATGGCCCCTTTCCGGCCGCTGGAGTCGCACCCCATCCCCGTTTTCCACGGCGGTGCCGTGGGTTACCTGGGCTACGACATGGTCCGCTTTTTTGAACCGACCCTTTCTCCGCCGCCCAAGGACGAACTGGGCCTGCCGGAGATGGTGTACATGATCACGGACACCGTGATCATCTTCGACCACCGCACCCGCAAGATGTCTCTGGTGGCCAACGTCCACACGGACGAACATGCCAGCCTGGAAGATGCCTATGCCTGGGCGCAGACTCAAATCGGCACCTTGATCGACAAGCTTTCCCAGCCTCTGGCCGTGAAGCCATTGCAAACCATTGCCCCGGTGAGCAACGATCAGCTCCCTCCCCCTCAGAGCAACACCACGCAGGCCGAGTATGAGGGCATGGTGTCCAAGATGAAGGAATACATCGGTGCTGGAGACATCTTCCAGGGCGTGCCTTCCCAGCGTTTTGAAACGGACTACACCGGCACCCCGCTGGATCTGTACCGCGCGCTGCGCCACGTGAACCCCTCCCCTTACATGTTCTGCCTGCAATTCCCGCAGGGCTTCTCCCTGGTGGGCAGCTCTCCGGAAGTGCATGTGAAATGCCTGAACGGACGCATCGACATCCGCCCCATCGCCGGGACCCGCTGGAGAGGCAAAACCCGTGCCGAGGACGATGCCCTGGCCGATGAACTTTTGAGCGATCCCAAGGAGCGCGCCGAACACATCATGCTGGTGGATCTGGCCCGCAACGATGTGGGCCGCGTGGCTGAATTTGGCACCGTCAAGGTGAGCGATCTCATGATCATTGAGCGCTACAGCCACGTCATGCACATCGTCAGCAACGTGGATGGCCGCCTGCGCCAGGACAAGGATTCTTACGATGTGATGCGCGCCACCTTCCCGGCTGGCACCGTCAGCGGCAGCCCCAAGGTGCGCGCCATGGAGATCATCAACGAGGTGGAAAAGAGCAAACGCTGCGCCTATGCAGGTGCCGTGGGCTACTTCGGTTTCGATGGAAACCTGGACTCCTGCATTGCCCTCCGCACCTGCGTGCTGAAAGACGGCAAGGCCTATGTCCAGGCCGGTGCTGGCGTGGTGGCAGACTCCGACCCGACCTACGAATACCGCGAGACGGTGAACAAGGCCACCGGCATGCTGCGCGCCATCGAGTGGGCGCGCCAGCTCGGTGCTTCCTGAGTTTTCCTCGAGGGCTGAAAGCAGCCGGAGGCCAGGGCCTCCGGCTGCTTTCAGCCTAACCAATAACGCCTTACAGCGGCACGGCACCCCGGAGGTGATTGGCGATGCCGAAGAACGCTTTGGAAGCGGAGGAGTCGCTGATGTCTTCCAGAGCGACCGGATGGCCTTCGTCGCCGGCTTCACGCACAGACATCTCAATCGGGATCTGGCCCAGCAGCGGCACGCCGAGGCGTTTGGCCTCATGCTCGCCACCGCCTTTGCCAAAGATGTGATACACCTGGCCATCGCTCGGGCACAGGAAGTAGCTCATGTTTTCGATGATGCCGAGGATGGGCACATTCACCTTCTGGAACATGGACACAGCCTTGCGGGCGTCGATGAGGGCCACCTCCTGGGGGGTGGTCACGATCACCGCACCGTCCAGAGCCACCGTTTGCACAATGGTAAGCTGGATGTCGCCGGTGCCGGGGGGAAGGTCGAGGATCAAATAGTCCAGTTCATCCCAGGCGCACTGGCGGAGGAACTGCTGGGTGTATTTGGTGGCGATGGGGCCGCGCACGATCACCGGCGCATCATCTTCCAGCAGGAAACCCATGCTCATCAGTTGCAAACCGTAACGCTCGATGGGGACGATCTGCTGCTCTTCGTTTTGGAAGGGCCGCTCATCCGTGCCGAACATCAAAGCCACGCTCGGACCGTAAAGATCGCAATCGCAAAGCCCCACCCTGGCGCCGGTCTTGGAAAGCGCCACGGCCAGATTGGAGGCCACGGTGCTCTTGCCCACACCGCCCTTGCCCGAGCCTACGGCGATGACTTTTTTCACCCCGGGAATGGACGACTTGGGCAGGCGGTCCGCCGAGCCTGCCACAGGATTGGGCGGCTCCTTGATATCAAAATCCAGCCTCACATCCGTAACGCCCGGCAGCTTTTTCAGCACATCCGTGGCCTGCTCATGAATCAGCCGGGGAATGTTGGCATCGCGTGTCGCCACTGAGATCTCCACAGCCACCTTGCCTCCGTCAATCGTGATGCCTTTGACGAGGCCAAAAGAGATGATGTCGCGGCTAAAGCCGGGGTAGCGGACCTGGGTCAGGGCCTGGCGGATGTCAGATTCAGTGGGCATGTCGGGGGTTGTGTTACGCTTTCGCTAGCGGACTGGTGACAAAACTCAAGTGCGTTTCGCAACCATGCCTCCCGCCATTTTTATGCACCCGGTCTTTCGGCCCCGGCGTTTCCATTCATGAAACAATCAAACTCCCAAGGAAGGGGCGCAGCCTGGAAACAGTCTGCGCCTCTTCGCATTTAGGCCGGATACCGGCAGGAATGCCCCGCCATTCAAAGGCACGACCGCCCTTAATAGCGGGTGATGCTTTCGTGCAGGTTGAGCAGCACGCGCGAAACCTGGGTCCAGGCTGCGAGTTCCGTAGCATTCCCGGCAGGGGGCGGGCGCAGTCCCGTGGTCAGCAGTTTCTGTGCTTCAGACGGAGTGGAGGCGTAAAGTTCCCGCTGGCTTTTCAGGAATGTCAGCAGGCTTTCCAGTTCCGTCTTTTTCGGGTCCCGGGCCAGCACGCGCTGGAATGCTTCTCTCATCCGGGTGTCATCGCCACCTGCGGCCAGTTTCTCCGCCAGGGTGCGGGCGGCCTCGACAAAGGAGGGGTCGTTGAGCAGCGTCAGCGCCTGTTGCGGGGTGTTGGAAACATTGCGCGCAGCCGTGCATTCATCCCGGGCCGGGGCGTCAAAATTGGCCAGCATGGGGTGCAGGAACGTGCGCTGCCAGTGCATGTACACACCGCGCCGATACTGGCGGTCGTCGTTGCTGGCGATGTAGTCACGGCTGGGGAACTGCAGGTTTTCGTAGTAGCCGCCCGGCTGGTAGGGTTTCACACTCGGACCGCCAATGTCCATGTTCAGCAGACCTGCGGCAAAGAGGGCGTTGTCACGCACAAACTCGGCATCCAGACGGCGGGGATTTTGAAAGGCCAGGAGGCGGTTTCCAGGATCGATGTCCGCCAGTTCAGGACGCGTGCGGCTGTCTTGCAAATAGGTGTGGCTGGTGACGATGAGACGCATGACATGCTGCACATCCCACCCGCTTTCGCGGAACTCCACTGCCAGCCAGTCCAGCAGTTCCGGGTGGCTGGGGGTCTCGCCCTGCGCGCCCAGGTCATCCACGGCCATGGAAAGCCCGTTGCCGAAAAACTGCTTCCACAGGCGGTTGACGAAGGTGCGCGCCGTCAGAGGATTCTCGGCCGAGGTCAGCCACCGGGCCAGGTCCAGCCTTGTCTGGCGTGTCCCGGTAGCAGGCGCTTTGGCCCCCGTGGCAGGCCCCTTGCCCAGGCTGGTTTGAAGAAAGCCAGGAGGTGCCGGATCGCACACCTCCCCCGTTTCATCCATCCAGTTTCCACGCGGAAGCCTGCGAATGACCAGAGGCTCTTTCACGGGCACTGTCACCTGGGTCCAGGCCCGCCCCTCGTTGCACTCCACCACCTGCGCTTCCAGCGCCTTCCAGGCAGCCCTTGCCTCAGCATTGCGCCCCGACTGCAGCAGCCAGGCCTGGGCAAAGACAGGATTCGCGGTTTCCTTCGCATCCAGAGCCTTGGCCAAGGCAGGCAACCACTGATCTTCGCGAGCCAACGGCTGAGGCGGCGCAACCGCAGAGAGAGACAGCCGCAGGCATCCCGCTGTGTGACCTGCCAGACGGCAGGTGAAGGTGTCTCCCGCTTTCAGATCCATGGGCACCTCCAGCAGCCAGACGCCCGTATGAGCTTCAGTCGAGCGTCCCGCAACCGTCTTCCACCCCCCAGTGATGCCCGGAATCTCCGCTGTGCCGGAATAACGGGGAGCCTTGATATCCGCATCTGCCAGAAGCACCGGCACGGCTTTTTCTTTTTCGTCTACAGGCGACCGGACCGTCAGCGCGGCGGTGAGAGTCAGCCCATTCGCGGTGCCATTCATTTCAATGCTGCCTTTGTGAGCCGGGTCTGGAAGCAATTCCAGTTTCACCGCAGCGATCCTGGCAGCGGACCGGGCGCGAAAAACCAGAGATGTGGTCTGTGCCCCCTTGCCTGTCACCAGCCAGCGGGCGTCGGCTTGCAACACGGCTTGGGATTCCTCCGCAGACTCGGCAGGAGGCGCTTTGTCCGACGCAGCTTTTTTCTCCTGCTTGCCCTTGGCCTGTTCTTTGCCCTTCGCCCTTTGGGTTTTGGCCTCGGCTTTCTTGCCGGCGGGAGGAGCCAGGCGTGTGACCACCTCCAGCTCCGGGCGATACCAGGGGGAGGCGGCTTGCAAGGCATCGCGCGTCTCTTTTCGCCACGCTTCCACCTCTCCGGCAGGGGCCGCAGCCACGGCCCGGACAGCGGTCTGTTCCATCTGTGCGGTCAGCTTTTTCAACCGCTGCTTCAGGTAGGGGCTGCCCACCAAAATTTCAGGCGGGAACGGATAGTCATTGGTCCAGCCCTTCAATTCCTCGACCGGGCTGTAGCCGTAGCTGGAATAGACGCCGAACTGCTTCACGTCGCCAAAGTAGGCGGACATGGCGTAGAAATCGTGGGCCGTGTAGGGATCAAACTTGTGATCGTGACATTCGGCGCAGCCGAGAGTCGCCCCCAGCCAGGCACCGCCCACCGTACGCACCCGGTCCGCCTGATACTTGGCGAGGTATTCTTTGGGCTGGGCACCACCTTCACGGGTCATCATGTTCAGCCGGTTGAAGCCCGTGGCCACCAACTGCTCTTCGGTGGGATGCGGCAGCAGATCCCCCGCCAGTTGCTCCAATGTAAACTGGTCAAACCGTTTGTTAGAATTGAAGGCGTTGATGACGTAGTCGCGATACGGAAAGATGCGCTGGTTCTGGTCGCCATGAAAACCCACCGTGTCTGAGAACCGGGCGACATCCAGCCACCATGCAGCCCAGCGTTCGCCAAAGTGAGGCGACTTCATCAGCCGTTCGGCCAGTTTTGCGAGGGCGCTTGACGCGTCTTTGCCGAAGTCCTTTTCAAAGGCGGCCGCTTCGGCCGGAGTCGGCGGCAGCCCGGTCAGGTCCAGGCTGAGCCGCCGGACAAGCGTGCGTGCATCTGCCAGGTCTGAAGGAGTGATGTTTTTCTCCGCCAGCGCCTTTTGGACAAAAGCGTCAATGGCTGAAGACGCAGCGTTGCCCTGCCCCGCTGGTGGGACGGTTGGCCGGGTCAGCGGCGTGTAGGCCCAGTGAGGTTCATAGACCGCTCCCTGGCGGATCCATTCCTCGATCGTTTTCTTTTGCGCTGCCGTGAGCGTCTTTTTGGACTCCGGCGGCGGCATCAGGTCATCCTCATCGTGACTGAGCATCCGCTCTAGCACACTGCTTTTGCCGGGCTGCCCGGGGACAATGGCCCCGGCGGAGATGGCTGCCTCCCTCACATCCAGCCGCAGGTCTGCCTCGCGGTGGTTCTTGTCCGGGCCATGGCAGGCAAAACAGGCGTCGCTGAGGATGGGCCGGACGTCCCGGTTGTACTTCAACGGCTCCGCTGCCCCGGCCTGGCAAGCGGCCGTGCTCAAGATGAGAAAGGGAACCAGGGAAGACTTCATGCGCAGGATGGAAAGGAAAAGCGTGATCCTGAACTGAGTACGAAGGAAAGCCCAGGCAGATTTCTCCCCGGCATGGTGAGGGCTGCTCAAAACCATGGGTAATGATGCCATGCTTGCCGCCCCGCACCTGCCGCATCTTGCCAGCCACCATCATGCAAAAGGCGGCAAAGGCATGATTTTCAACAAAGGATGAATAGATGCACCCTTCGCGTGGTCTATGGAACAAACCATCCACCACCATGAAAGCGGCCCCCCTTCCCTTTTCCGTACTGGAGTCCCTGGAATCCCGCCTGGCTCCGGCCGGTCTCGGCGGGGTCGTGAACTTCACCCTGACACCCGCAGGCGCACTCACCATCACCGGTGATGTCAATGCCAACGAATTCAGCATCACCCAGACA
>DASWXG010000117.1:0-7985 GCA_036405615.1 Prosthecobacter sp.
GAGCAGCAGCGTGAGTTTGTCCTCATGCCAGATGAAGCCGCTCTGCGCCGCGAGTGGGATGTGATCCTGGATGCCGTGCTTCACGGACGCGCGGCCGCCAAAGAAAACCTGGAGAGGGAGTTTCGCCCGGTCATGCTCACCAGCACCACGGGCCGTTCCTCCGACCCGGTGCCGTTCCTTTTCACCAAGCATGACCTGGCAAACCTTGACCTCGCTGGCAAGCGGCTCATGGAGTGTGGTCGTTCTCAGCGTGATTTCCGCCACCTGAACGCCTTTCCCTTCGCCCCGCACCTGGCCTTCTGGCAGACCCACCATGCCGGCCTCGGTTTCGGCACCTTCATGGTCGGCACCGGTGGTGGCAAGACGCTGGGGTCCGAGGGCAACATGAACCTGGCCGACAAAATCCAGCCGGATGTCATCATCGGCATGCCAACCTTCATCTATCACCTAATGAGGCAGGCGGTGGAGACCGGCCGAAAATGGCCTAACATCAAACGTGTTGTCTTGGGCGGTGAAAAGGTCGCAGAAGGTCTGCGCGCACGGCTGGTGGATCTGGTCCGCGAGCTGGGTGGCGACGAAGTTTATGTCATCAGCACCTACGGCTTTACCGAGGCCAAGATGGCCTTCCCGGAATGCCCAGTGGAATCCGGCGCCAGCGGTTTCCATCTCAGCCCGGATCTTGCCCTGGTGGAACTTGTGGACCCACGCACTGGCAGGCCGGTGGCACCGGGGCATCCCGGCGAGATTGTCTTCACTCCCCTGGATGCACGCGGCACTGTTGTCTTGCGCTACCGCACCGGCGATATCGCTGAAGGCGGCCTGACGTGGGAACGCTGCCCGCACTGCGGCCGCACCTGTCCGAGACTGCTCGGCCCCATCAGCCGTGTCAGCGAGGTGCGAGAACTGCATCTCGACAAGATCAAAGGCAGCCTCGTGAACTTCAACATTCTCGAACATCTTCTCGATGACCAGAAAGGTGTGGCCGCCTGGCAGATCGAACTCTGCAAGCGCCACGATGATCCACACGAAGTGGACGAACTTGTCCTCCACGTGGCGGCCGAACCCGGCATGCGGACAGAGGACCTGGAGCAGCGAATCCACCGGCGATTCGCGGAGGTCACCGAGATCCAGCCCAATGCCGTCCACTTCCACGATCTGCCAGACCTGCGCGAACGCCTGGGTGTTGGCAAGCTGCTCAAAGAAGTCAAGATCCTTGACCGGAGAAAGCTTCAGCAAGCTCCGGAAGGCGTCGCCCGGCACAGCTGAAGCCGGGGCCAGGTTGTTCCATCCAACTTTACCCTCTCTCCCTCCATGAAACCTCTCTACATCATCTCAGCCGTCCGCACCCCCTTCGCCCGTGCAGGCAGCAGCCTCGCGGACCTGGATGCAGTGGACCTCGGCAAGGCTGCCGTCTCCGCCCTGCTGTCGCGTTCAGGCATTGATCCTCATGCCGTGGATGAAACCATCCTCGGCTGCGTGGGGCAGCCCGCCCATGCCCAGAACATTGCGCGAGTGGTGGCCCTGCGTGCAGGGTTGCCCGAAGGGCGTCCGGCCATGACTGTTCATCGAAACTGCGCCTCCGGTCTCGAGGCATTGACCACGGCCCACGCCAAAATGTGCGCCGGCCAGGGTGAGGTCTTCATTGTCGGCGGCACCGAGAGCATGTCGAACACACCTCTCTATTTTTCCCGCAAAGCGGCCTTCAAATTTGGGCTGCTGGGCAAAGCCAAAAGCTTCGGTCAGAAGGTGGGGGCCATGGTCACTTTCCGCCCTGCGGACTTTGCTCCGGTCGTCGGTTTGAAGCTCGCGCTGACCGATCCCGTGGTGGAGATGAACATGGGAGAAACAGCAGAACTGCTCGCCCGCGAGTTCAAGATCTCGCGGGAAGAGCAGGACGCCTTTGCCATGCGCAGCCACTTGCGGGCACTGGCCGCCGCACCGGCACTCCAGTCCGAGGCCGCGCCCCTGTATGTCGTGGGTCACAATGTGGAACCTGTACTCACTGACAATGGTGTGCGCGGCGACACCACCCTGGAAAAACTGGCACGGCTGAAACCGCTCTTTGACCGGCATAACGGCAGTGTCACGGCGGGAAATTCCAGCCAGGTGACTGACGGTGCTGTGGCCATGCTGGTAGCCAGCGAGGAAGCCGCCGCTCGCCATGGCTGGCAGCCCCTCGGTCGCCTAACCGACTATGCCTTCACCGGGTGCGACCCGCGCCGCATGGGGCTAGGCCCGGTGCGCGCCATGGATGCCGTTTTCCATCACACCCACCTCGGGCTGGACGACATGGACTTGGTGGAAATCAACGAGGCCTTTGCCGCCCAGGTCCTCGCCGTGCTGAAATGTCTCAAAGATCCTGCCAGCGCACGCCGCAGCGGCCTTGAAGCGCCTTTGGGAGAAATCCCGGACGAAAAGCTGAATCCGCGCGGTGGTGCCATAGCCCTCGGCCATCCCGTGGGGGCGACAGGCGCACGCCTGGTGCTTACCGCTTTGGACCAACTGCATGCAACAGGCGGCAAACGCGCCCTCATCAGCCTCTGCATTGGCGGCGGACAGGGCGGTGCTGCCATCCTCGAAACCGTCTGACTGCCCCTGATTTTATCAATTCAATGCAAACCCTCTACCCCCTCACCCGCTATGAAAACTCATCTGCTCGACAATCTCGCGGCGGAGAAGGAGCCTTTTGTCCCCAAACCGCCTGTCTTTTCCACCCGCCTCCAGTCCCTCAGCCATTTCCGCATGGCCACCGATGAAAAGGGCGTGGTCTGGATAACCTTCGACATGCAAGGCAGCACGGCCAATGTCTGGAACGAAACCACGCTCCGTGAGTTTGACCTGTGCCTGGCATCCATCAGCCGCGACAGCTCGGTCAAAGCCGTGGTGATCCGGAGCGCCAAGGACAAAATCTTTGTGGCCGGCGCCGATCTCAAAGCCATCCGCAACGCACCTGTCCGCCGGGTGGAAACCCTCATTGAACTGGGCCAGGGTGTCTTTAACCGGCTGGCCTCCCTGCCCGTTCCCAAAATCGCCCTCATCCACGGTGCCTGCCTGGGGGGCGGGCTGGAACTGACCCTCGCCTGCGATGCCCGCATCGCCAGCGACAGCGACACGACCAGGCTGGGCCTGCCGGAGACCCAGATCGGCCTTATTCCCGCCTGGGGTGGCTCAACGCGCCTGCCCAAGCTGCTTGGCCTGCCTGCCGCCTTGGACCTGATTGTGTCCGGCAAGCTGCTCAAGCCCGCCGCCGCCAAACGAGTGGGCCTTGTGGACCGGGTCGTCCCTTTCGAACATCTGGATAAGGCTGCGTTTGAACTTCTGAAGGAAGGAATGCCGGATCGCGAGCCACCTCTGAGTCACGGGTTCTGGAAGCTGCCCGGCATTCGCTATGCTCTTGCCCATCGTGCTCGCAGCCAGGTTCTGGCCAAAACACGAGGCCTTTACCAGGCCCCGCTGCGTGCCATCGAAGTGGCATGCGAAGCCTCTGTGCTGCCGCAGGACAAGGCCCTCGAATTGGAACGCCATGCCATCCTGGACCTCGCGCTGACACCGGAGACAGAGCACTTGATTGACCTCTTCTTCCGCAAAGAAGAGGCTTCGAAAAAGCCTTTCCCACGAGGAGTTGCCCTGCCAGTTCACGATGCTGCCGTCATCGGTGCGGGTGTCATGGGGTCGGGGATTGCCCACTGGATCGCCACCAAAGGCACCCATGTGCTGATGCAAGACGTCAGCATGGATGCCCTGGC
The DNA here is from genome assembly GCA_036405615.1 of Prosthecobacter sp. Lineage (GTDB taxonomy): Bacteria > Verrucomicrobiota > Verrucomicrobiia > Verrucomicrobiales > Verrucomicrobiaceae > Prosthecobacter. The sequence goes on from DASWXG010000117.1 coordinate 3,747, forward strand.
CAAAGGCATCCGCCGGGTGCATGACGTCCTCAATGAGGGCTTGAAGCGCCGGGCCATTTCACGACGGGAGATGCACGATACTCTGGATCGTCTGACCGCCGACCACAGCCAGGTGCCGCTCAACCGCTTTCAGATTGTCATCGAGGCGGCCACTGAAGACATGGCGCTGAAGAAGAAGATCTTCGCCGGGCTTGCCGCCCGTGCAGGCAATGACACGATCCTGGCCACCAATACCTCTGCCCTTTCAGTTTCGGAGCTGGCAGAAAGTGTGCCCCACCCGGAACGGGTCATCGGCCTGCACTTCTTCAATCCCGTCAATCGCATGCCTCTGGTGGAGGTGATTGTCACTTCCCATACCAGCGACGATGTCATCGCCACAGCAGTCACGTTTGTGCAACGTCTGGGCAAAACCCCGGTGGTAGTGAAGGACAGCCCCGGATTTGTCGTCAACCGCATCCTCATGCCCTATCTCATGGAGGCCGTGCGCTTGCATGAAAGCGGTGTCCCTGCGGATCTGATTGACGAAGCCATGCTGGAATTTGGCATGCCCATGGGCCCCATGCGCTTGCTGGACGAAATCGGCCTGGATGTCGCCGACCATGTGGCAGACACCCTCTGCGAAGCCTTCCCTGAACGCCTCACTGCCTCCCGCCTGCTCAAGCGGATGGTGGCCGATGGCAAGCTGGGCAAGAAAAGCGGCGAAGGTTTCTACCGTCACAGCCAGGGCGGCCGCCAGCATTCCCCGGCCAAGTTTGACCACGCGCTTCAGGAAAACGTCCAGCACCGGTTGGCCCTTTTGCTCGGCAATGAAGCCGCCCACTGTGAACGCGAAGGACTGACCCGCGACCCGGCGGACATCGACCTCGCCATGATTCTCGGCACCGGCTATCCCGCCTCGCGCGGAGGCCCTCTGACCTGGATGCGCGACTTTGGGGCCGACAATGCCGATGTCGAACTGCGGCTGCTGCATGCCAGCACTCCGGAACCCAATGCCTTTGAGCCGGTAAACATCCCCGCCACAAGCGGCAGGTGATTGATCCGCCTCCCCACCGTCAACCTCAACCCCTGATTGCCATGAAACCAGAACTCACTCCGCCACGCGCTCCGCTGATCGACATGTCCAAGATGTCTGCCGGGCAAAAGGCGGCCTTGGAAATGGCCGAGGCCGCTCGCGATGAACGTCACAACACCGGCCTTGCCGCCGGCCTCTTCTTCGGCACGCCCGACTTCACCAAGCTGGTCCCCTTCCCCAAACAGAGCGTGGAAGACCATGACCAGGGCGATGCTTTTCTCTCACGGTTGAAGCAAGTCGTGCATGACCATGCTGACCCAGACGAGATTGACAGGACAGGTGAAATTCCAGACGCGATTCTGGACGAACTGGCGGACATCGGTGCCTTCGGCATCAAGATTCCCACGCGCTATGGAGGCCTCGGCCTTTCACAGACCAACTACTCCCGCGCAGCCATGCTGCTGGGCGGGGAATGCGGAAACCTCGCAGCCCTGCTCTCCGCCCACCAGTCCATCGGCGCTCCGCAACCGCTCATCTTGTTCGGCACAGACGAACAGAAAGCCCGTTATCTGCCGCGCTGCGCGGCCGGTGAGATCAGCGCCTTTGCCCTGACTGAGAGCAACGTCGGCAGCGACCCCGCACGCATGACCACCACGGCAGTTCCGGACGGTGAAGACCATTTCATCCTCAATGGTGAAAAGCTGTGGTGCACCAACAGTCTGAAGGCAGGCATCATCGTGGTGATGGCCCGCACTCCCACACGCGACAAGCCGCATGCCACGACGGCATTCATCATTGAAACGTCCTGGTCTGGGGTGGAGATCGTTCACCGCTGCCGGTTCATGGGACTGCGCGCGCTTTACAACGGAGTGGTGCGTTTTGACAATGTACGCGTTCCCCGGGAGAACATCATCGGCGGAGAAGGCAAAGGTCTGAAAGTCGCCCTCACCACCTTGAACACAGGCCGTATCACCCTGCCCGCAGCCTGTGCCGGACTGGCCAAACGCTGCCTGGAAATCTCCAGCCGCTGGGCGGCTGAACGTGTGCAGTGGGGACAGCCGGTGGGCAAACACGCCGCTGTTTCTGACAAGCTGGCCCGCATGGCGGCAGACACCTTTGCCATGGAGGCCATGGTCCACTATGTCTCGGCCCTGGTGGACCGCGACAAGCATGCCGATGTGCGGCTGGAAGCGGCCATTGCGAAACTGTGGGGCAGCGAACGTGCCTGGCAAATTGTGGACGACACCATGCAGATCCGAGGCGGTCGCGGTTATGAAACCGCCGACTCGCTGCGGGAGCGGGGTGAACCGGCAGATCCGGTGGAGAGGCTCTTCCGGGACTGCCGCATCAACACCATCTTTGAAGGCAGCAGCGAGATCATGCGTCTGTTCATCGCCCGTGAAGCACTGGATCCGCATCTCAAGATCGGTGCGGAGGTGGTCAACAGCACGCTGCCTTTCAAGACCCGGGCCAAAGCCGCCTGGCGTGCAGCAGGCAAATATGCCACCTGGTATCCGCGAATGTGGCTGCCTGCAGGCACGGGTCATGCCAATGACACGCTGCATCCTTACCTGCGCAATGACCTGGAAGCCATTGCCGGAGAAAGCCACCGCCTGGCCCGCACACTCTTCCATGCGATGATCCTCAACGGCCCTGCCCTGGAGCGGCGTCAGGTTTTGTTAGGCCATCTGGTGGACATCGGTGCGGAGCTGTTTGTATGGTCGGCCACCCTGGCCTATGCTGAGACCCGCATCACCGACTCCTCCGTCTGCCCCGAAGAGATCGACAAGCTGATCCGCAAAGTTTGTTACTTTGGTAAACTGACCCGCCAGCGCCTGGGCAACCACTACCGGGCATTGAATCACAATCTGGAGAAGGAGTCCCGGCAAGTCAGCACCGATCTTTTGACCTGACAGCCGGAAGGCAAGCACGGCCCAAGCCAGCTTCCTGCCGATAGAGCGGGCTGACTTGGGCCGTAATTTGCTTACATGAGCCCGCTCTTCGAAAACCGTTTCAGCCGCCGCGCCATGCTTCAGCGTTCCGCTGCGGGCTTTGGCAGCCTGGCTTTGCATGGCCTGCTGAGCGCCAGTGAAAGCCCGGATCCGCTCGCGGCCAAGAAGCCCCATTTCCCGGCGCGGGCAAAGCGGGTCATCTTCCTGTTTATGAAGGGCGGCCCTTCTCATGTGGACACCTTCGATCCCAAGCCGTTGCTGGATCGGGACCATGGCAAACCTCTGCCGTTCGCCCTGCCGCGAGTCACTTTTGCCAAGACCAGCACGCTCTTAAAGTCACCGTGGAAATTCAAAAACTACGGTGAAAGCGGCCTGCCTGTGAGCGACCTTTTTCCGCATGTGGCAAAGTGTGTGGACGACCTCTGTATCGTCCGTTCCCTGCACGGCACCAACCCCGCCCATGGCGGCGCTTTGCTGAAGCTGCACACCGGCAGTGACACCTTTGTCCGGCCCAGTTTGGGGGCCTGGGTCAGCTATGGCCTTGGTACAGAAAACTCGGATTTGCCTGCTTTTGTCACCATCTGCCCGACGCTCGCCCACGGTGGAGTGAACAACTGGGGCTCCGCTTTCCTCCCGGCCTGGGCGCAGGGGACTCCTCTGGGCAACGCCAGCGTACCGGCCGAACAGGCCGTGGTGCGCCACATTCACAGCCCGCTCAAATCCTCCGCCCTCCAGCGCCTGCAACTGGACCTCGCCAGCCAGATGAACCGCACCCATCTGGGAACCACCGGCGAACACGCCGATCTGGAAGCGCGCATCAACTCTTTCGAACTCGCCTTCCGCATGCAGACCGCCATGCCGGAGTTGCAAGAAATTGCCGGTGAAACCGAAGCCACCCGGCAGCTTTACGGCCTGGATGATCCGGTGACGCGCAACTTCGGACGCCAATGCCTCATGGCACGGCGTTTTGCCGAACGCGGCGTGCGTTTCATCCAGGTGACCCATAGCGATGCCAATGTGCAGTGGGACCAGCACGGCGATCTCATCAAAGGTCACACCAAAAACGCTGCCGAGGTGGACAAGCCCATTGCCGGCCTGCTGCATGACCTCAAATCTCGCGGCCTGCTGGAAGACACCCTCGTGCTTTGGGGCGGCGAGTTTGGCCGCACTCCGGTGGCCCAAGGGGGCGACGGGCGCGACCACAATCCCGAAGGCTTCACCATGTGGATGGCAGGTGGCGGTGTGAAGGGCGGCATGGCCTACGGTGCCACGGAC
>DASWXG010000118.1:0-1660 GCA_036405615.1 Prosthecobacter sp.
GGTCCACATCAAAGTCCAGCCGCGACACCCCGAACCAGCCTGCGGCCAGCACGAGCAACACAAACGCCATACGCGGAACAAACGACTTCATGGGTGACCCTCAGCAGAACCCAGCCCCCATGGCATTTCAACCAAAGCTCGGTGGAACTCGCGAAGCGCCAATCTTTCTCCTCCTCTCGGAATTAGGGAACTCCAATCCCCCGGGAGGAAGAGTAGGAGGAGGAAGAGAAGGATTTTGCCACTCACGCCTTCAAAAAAGCCAGCGCCGCATCCCGCTGCGGATGCTGGGCCAGCTCCGCGCGCAGGGCCGTCAGCCGCTGCAGCAGATCCTCGCCCAGGCGTTCCTCCAGCTGGGCCTGCACGGTGGCTTCCATGTCCTGCTGCCGCACGGCCTGCTGCCAGGGGCCGGTGGAGATGCGATGAATGAGATGATGCAGGCCGCAGCTTTGCAGCGCCTCCCATTCCCCGGCGTCCAGCCACACGCCGCCGGTGCGGGAGCGGTCGATGCGGAACGGCAGGCCATGGCCCACGCGGTAGCGCATCATGATCGCGCCGGACTCGGGGCACTGCTTGGGCATGTCATCAAATTCGCTCACCTCGGCCTGCACCGACACCTTTTCATGCGTGGGTTCCCCCGCTCCCACCGGCAGCGTGGCATGCCAGGCCTGGTAGTTTTCCAGGGAGATCCAATGCCCCAGGGTCTCCGGGCAGCGCTGGGCCACCAGGCCGGGTTCCAGCTCGACACGTTCCAGTCCTTTGTGGCTTCCGAGAGGGCTTTGCATAGAGCGGGAAACCTCCACGCGTGCCCCCGTTCTTGTCAGTGATATTTATGTCAGGAATTTGCAAGACCGCTGAACATTTCTTCATTGCCCGCAGCGCAAACGATCGTCTGCTTTCGATGCTTCTCCCGTGATGGCGATTTCGAAAACTGACTTCAGGAACAGCCAGACATCCTGGCCGGACCGTAGGGCGGGTGTGTTCGGCCCATGGAGCGCCGCAAACATGCTGGATTCTCTTGGCCGAACTACCCGGCTGTTTGGAAGGCTGCGAGAACCCTGGAAGCTGACAATGCGCCATGAGCCGGATAGTTTGGCGAAGGCAGGTGCTCGGAGAAAAACTGTCCTTTGCGCCAAACACATCCGCCCTACTTTCTGCTCAGCCCGCAAGCCTCTTTTCGGAAATCAAATTTTGGAAGCTGCTATCGACCACCCGCCATGAACACACGCCTCGAAAAAGACAGCATGGGCGAGATGTCCGTGCCCGCCGAAGCCCTCTACGGCGCCAGCACGCAGCGCGCGGTGCTGAACTTCCCCATCAGCGGCAGGCCGGTGCCACCGCCCATCATTCACGCCTATGGCCTCATCAAGGAGGCGGTAGCCCACACGCATGCGCGGCTCGGCATTCTGGACCAGGGCAGGGCGGAGCTCATCGCCCAGGCCGCGCAGGAGGTGGCCGCGGGAAAGCTGGACGCGCATTTCGTCATCGACATCTACCAGACCGGCTCCGGCACGAGCACGAACATGAATGTGAACGAGGTGGTTTCAAACCGTGCCTGCCAGATCGCGGGGAGGCCGCTGGGTGCGAAGGAGCCCGTGCATCCGAATGACCATGTGAACATGGGGCAGTCGAGCAACGACACCTTTCCCACGGCGGTGCACAT
>DASWXG010000119.1:0-6097 GCA_036405615.1 Prosthecobacter sp.
TGTCCAGGGGCAGCCGGTGGAGATGCGCAATGGCGATGTCGTAACTCTTCAGCGCATCCGTCAGCCGTTCCTCTCCACCGAGACGTGTCAGGGCGTCTGCGCGGTTCATCCAGCCAGCCGTCAAACCCCAACGAAACCACACATTGGACTCCAGCGGCAACTCCTCCCTCAGGGTAATGGCCTGTTCAAAGCAAAGCTGGGCTTCCAAAAGCGAATCTCGATCTCCCTGTTCCAGAAGCCGGATGCCATGCTGGGTCCACTGGTTGGCCTCAGCATGGGCTTGGTCGGCGGGAGTCGGAGGAGAATCGGACATGAATTGGCTTAGAGGTCTGTAATATCGTGAGAATGGGTCGCAATAGCTCCTTGACGGACGACGTTCAATCGTCATTATGAAAACGCTTCTCAATTTCTTTTAGCCCATGTCGCAGCTGGCCATTCTTGGATCTCCCCCTGTGAGCCTTCCTGCGAAGGCAGAGAAGACGGTGGGGGCACGGACATCCGGGTGGAGATTCAGCCGGCGCGAGGAAAGCATTTGCGGCGTTTGCTGGCTGGTGGCCATCGCTGGCACCTTCCTGGCCATCGGTATTGTGGGCATGGCGAAGTTTCAGGCTTTTGAGCCGATCACTTTCATGGGAAGAGCCGGTTTAGGAGCCACAGACAACGAATCTACCGATGTCTCCATGGCCGAACTGCTGGCCGAGGCCGAGGCTCCCCAGGTCAATCCGACCGAGGAGGTGGTCGAGGAAACACCCGAAGTTCCTGAAGTCGTGGACGTTCCTGTGGAAGTTCAAGACCTTCCGGAACTGGCCGAAGTTTTGGATACTGAAGATGTCTTTGCCGTGCCTGCGGCTCCCAAGATCGAGACGGCTATGAAGCCGGTGGATCCGCAGAAACCCAAACCCAAACCCACGCCAAAACCTGTGAAAGCGCGTGTGGCCAGCAGCCGTGCCGCCAGCCCGAACGCCATTGCCGGCGGGACCTCGGGGCAGGGTGGCGGTGGTGGCGGATCAGGAACCAAAGGTTCAGGAAGCGGCAAGGGGAAGATGCCTCTGCCGCCGTTTCCTTCCGGAGCGAAATCGCGCAATGTCAGCGGAGTCTTGACTTTCAGCTTGAGAGTGAGCCCGGCCGGCAAAGTTGAATACGCTGCCGTGGTCGCCAGCAATTGTATCAATGGAGGGTTCACCGCGTCAGAGCAGGATCAAATCGCGGGCTACATCTGCCGGAACTGGTTTCTCCCAGGCCGGATGGGCAATCTGCGGCTGCCTGTGCGGTTTCGATACAACTAGCTCTGGCTGGGTTGATTTTCACCTTCTCCAGCGGCCCTGTTAAGCTGGTGGCACCCGGCCCTTTTTTTCATTCTCCCCCAAACCTCAATGCTCCAGTCCCCGCTCCTCGCCAACGCTGTCATCAAACTTATCCATGATGGTGGTCCCATCATGTACCCCATCCTGGTGGTGGCGGCATTTGCCATCAGCATTCTGGTGGAGCGAATTTTCTGGTGGCTTCGTTTCAGCGCCCGGCGCAATACCCGGCAGCTGGACCAGGTGTATGCCACACTGGAAGCGGGTGATCTTGCCAAAGCCATTGCCCTCTCAGAAAAGACCCACGATCCGGTGGTGCGCATGATCCACCACGGGCTGAAGCATCAGCACAGCTCCATGCAGGGTGCGCTGGAGGTGGCGGCTGGGCATGAACTGCAGGCTGCTGGCCGCTTCCTGGGGGCCATGGATACCGTGGTGACGCTCGGCCCGCTGCTGGGTCTCCTGGGTACTGTGACCGGGATCATGGGGTCCTTCTCCTCCATTGGCGATTCTGAACTGGCGGTAGAAAAGGTGACCGGCGGTATCGGTGAAGCTCTGATCGCCACCGCTGCAGGCCTGGGCATCGCCATTGCGACGCTGGTGCCGATGAACTATTTCCACAGCCGCCTTGCCAAGCTGCAGTTCGAGCTTGAGGCCGCTGCCAATAACGTGCTGATCATTGCTGCCCAGCACGGCTTTGACAAGGTGGGCAAGCACTGAATGGCATGACGCAGCGGAGCTGCCAGGCTTCCGCTGAGCACGCAAACGCCTCTCACGACCCGTGAAACTTCACTCTCCCATTGCTCACAAAAAGACGCGGCTGGAAATCATCCCGCTGATTGATGTGATGTTCTTCCTGCTCGCCTCTTTCATGATGGTGAGCCTGACGATGACCAAGCAGCAGACCATCAAGGTCAACCTGCCAGTCGCCGCCGCCAGCCAGCCGGATTTCAAGCCGGACATGATCAACCTCGGCGTGAACCCGAAAGGCGACATCTTCATGGACACGGCCCTTATTTCCCTGCCGGATCTTGAGGCCCGTCTGAAGGAGCGTTTTGCCAAGGATCCCGCGACTCCTGTGTACATCAGCGGTGATGCGGATACACGCCATGCAGACATGGTGCGCGCCCTGGATGCTGTCCGCCGTGTCGGCTTTAGCAAAGTGGCCTTCAACGTCAAACCTACTGGCACCGGCCCCGCGGCCGCCCCTGCTGCTCCCGCGAAATGAAGGCCTTTCTTTTTACCCTGCTCACCCTCATCGTTTTTGGCCTGTGCGGTATCTGTGTTGTTCAGTGGAAGCGTGAGTTTGTCCTGAATGCCCGGATCGACGAACTGACCACCATGCTGGTGGCTGAGAACAAGCTGCGCATCGAGTTCGAAGAGAAGTCCCTCCGGCTGGAGCAGGAGATCAACCGCATCACGACCCTGCGCGCTGAAACCGAGGCGGCACTTCTGGATGCCACGGAAAAGGTCCAGCAACTGACCACCGACCAGTCTGCACGCGGTTTCAGCATCGCGGTGCTGATGAACGAAGTCCGCGCCTCCCGGGTGGAGCTTGAATCTTACCGGCTTCTGGCGGGCAAAGGCACGGATGCTGTCAAGGATCGCAATGCTGAAGTGGGGGCGCAGAATGCCGCCATTGAGAAGGCCAACACCGCCCTGCGCCAGCTGGCCACCGAGCGTGATGAACTGGTGGGCAAGCTGAACGCCCGGACCCAGGAGTTCAACGAACTCGTCGAGAAGTACAACAAACTGGCGAAAGAGCGCTGAAGCTTCGTCAGGGTGTCCTCCGCAAAGCCTTTGCGGATGCATTTGGCAAAACGGATTCTTGGGATACGCTGGCGGACGCATGAAAAGTCCTCCAGCGGCAGTCTCTCCTGTGGTGCTTGGAATCGAAGGTGGAGGCACGCGCACCAGCGTGCGCCTCATGGATGCGGCAGGCCGGATGCTGGCCTCGTTTCAAACGGGCCCGGCTGTGTTGCCGCTCATGTCAGACAGGGAATTGCGCAGCCATCTGAAGGACATATCAGCCCGCCTCCCATGCTCGCCGCAAGCAGTTGCCATCGGCCTCGCGGGAGCACGTGCGGCGGCTGACCAGGAGAGGTTGAAAAGAGCGATCGCACGCCTTTGGCCAGGACGGCCCAGCGTGGCGACCAATGACCTCGAAACGGCACTTGCGGCCGCTGAGGCACCTGTCAAACCCATCACCCGCGTACTGGTCCTTAGCGGCACAGGCTCCTGCTGTTTCGGCCGCAGCCCCACTGGTGCCACAGCCAAGGTGGGCGGGCGGGGGCACATCATTGGAGACCGCGCCAGCGCCTGTGACATCGGGCTGCGGGCGCTGCGGGCGGTCATGGCAGACCTGGATCACCGTGGACGGCTAGGCACGCTGGGGGCCGCCATCCTCAATGCGCTCAAGTTCAATGAACCGGAGCAGATGATTCCCTGGTCGGTGCAGGCGGCGAAGACGGAGATTGCCAACCTGGCCATCACGGTGTTTGCCACGGCTCTCGGGGGCGACAGGCTGGCGAAAAAGATCCTCTCGGATGCTGCCGAAATGCTGGCCCAGGATGCCTGCGCCTGCGCCTCCCAGCTCGAACCTGCCGGCCGCCCTGTGGAGTTTATCCTCAATGGCGGTGTCATGCTGCGCAATCCGGGTTTCATGAAACAGGTTGGGAAGCAGATCCGCCGTTGCTGGCCGAAAGCGGTTGTCACTCCGCTGGCGACCCCCTCCGTCTACGGTGCGGTGAAACTGGCGAGGCTGGCGGCAGCGGATGCCCCGTCACTGCCTCGCATTCATGGGCATGGGCAGCCGCTGCCGTTTGCCCTGCCTGAAGCCCTGGCGGATCTTTCTGTGCTGGCGCAGTCCCCCACAGAAAAGCGCAATCCGAAGTCAGCCGACCTGGACCGGCTTCCGCTGGTGAAGTGCATCGAACTCATGCTGAAAGAGGATGAGCAGATACCTGTGGCATTGATGAAGGAAACCACGGCTCTGAAAAAGGTGGTGGCCCGGGTGATGAAGGCCTTTGAAAATGGGGGGCGTCTTTTTTACGCCGGGGCGGGCACCAGCGGCCGCCTGGGCGTTTTGGATGCCAGCGAGATTCCTCCAACCTTCCGCGCGCCTGCCGAACAGGTGCAGGGAATCATTGCAGGCGGCAGGCAGGCCATCTGGAGCGCGGTGGAAGGGGCTGAGGATGATGTGCAGGCCGGGGCGCAGTCCATTCAGCATCGTCAGTTAGGTCCCAACGATGTGCTTGTCGGCATTGCCGCCAGCGGCCGTACCCCCTTTGTCTGGGGCGCGTTGCATGAGGCCAACAGGCGGGGTTCCTTCACCGCTCTGCTCTGTTTCAATCCTGCCATGAAAGCTGCGGTCCGCCGGGTCAAAGAGCCGCTTTGGAAACCGAAGGTGATCCTGGCACCCAATGTCGGCCCTGAGGTGCTCACCGGTTCCACCCGTTTGAAGTCAGGCACGGCCACCAAGCTGGTGCTGAACATCATCACCACCCTGGCCATGACCAAGACGGGCAAGGTGATCGGCAACCTGATGGTGGACCTGAATCCGTCTAACGTGAAGTTGCGTGACCGGGCGGTCCGCATCCTCTGCGAACTGACCGCCTGTACTCCCGATCAGGCGCGTTCCGCGCTGAATGCCAGTGGCTGGGTGGTGAAGGACGCGTATGCCCGTCTGGGCGGTCAGGTCCGATAAGTTTGAGCTTTTACTCCATGGCTACTCCGCTGCTGTTCGGCGTGTAGTATTCAAAGTAGCCGATCATCATTTCATCGAAGGTTTGCTGGCCCCAGCGGACGTTTTTGGCGGGGTCCGGATTGGCTGGATTGCCGTCGCTGTTGTCAAACACGGCTGTGATTTTCACCTTGCTGCCACGGGGCAGGAAACGGGGCCTGGCATAGTCGTAGCGGAGCTGCCAGTTGAAATCATAACGCGGGATGTCGAGAAGCACTTCCGGTTTGCCGCCGGGTTCAGTCACTTCTAATTTGAAGGCTTTGCCGCGCACGTGCATGTGCGCCATGCAGGCCATGAGGTTCATGTCCATGGGCACGCTCTGTTCTTTGATTTCAACGTGATCAGCGGCATGGGGTGGAATGTTCAGCCTCGGCTGGGCGACAGATGCGGTGTGGACGACGTAACGCGGTGGCGACTTGGCAAACACCAGCCCCATCCGCATCTGGTCCTTTGTAGCTTTGCCGTTGGGCGTGTAGTGAATCTGAAAGCTGACAGTTGCGCCTGCGGGAATTTTCTTGGCAAAGCCCTCCGGCCAGATGTGGGCGGCATTGCCCGGCACATAGGCTGCCCAGTAGCCTTCGGCTCCTTCACCACGGTCGCGGACGTTGGCCCCTTTGGGATGGACCTGAACAATGACGTGATGCACCACGCTCCGGTCCGTCGGCAGAATTTCGTATCCCCGAACCCACCGGTCTTCTTCAAAACCTGTGGCGGCGGTGACAAACTGATACGGCATGGTGCCTTCAGCCTTGATGGCAACTGGCTGCGGAATCTGGACCACAGCGTCGGGGGTGCCGATGCTCCACTCGGCTGGAAACACGCGCTTGGCCGGTGCGTCGGCAGAGTTGCCTTTGGCCCGGTCCGAGGCCAGCCAGCCAAGGAGGTCTTTTTTGTCCTGGGATGACAGGGCCCGGTCATTGATCCAGGGACTGTGGCTGCCTCCTGGAGGTTCGGCGGCAAACCATGGCGGCATCACTCCCCGCTCCACTTGCTTGCGGATCATGCCGGCGTTCTCAATGACATCTTCGTAAGTTTCGAGATTGAACGGACCCAC
>DASWXG010000120.1:0-12530 GCA_036405615.1 Prosthecobacter sp.
TGAATGGCCTCGGAACTGCGGATGCCGCCTTCCAGCACGGACTTCAGCACCGCCAGGGCTTCATCAGTCTTGTCCTGTTTTTTCAGGGCTTCCGCAACAAACAGACCGGCTTCCGACTTCATGTCGGGAGATTTGGTCACCACCTCTTTGAGGATGGTGATGCCCTTGTCCGGATCCCCCTTGTTGATGTAGCTGCGGCCCAGCGCCATGCGCACAGGGTTCACATATTCACCGTCGCCGAAATTTTTCAGGTATTCCTCCAGCGAAGCGATCGCCTTGTCATACTCGTTGAGATTGAAATAGGAAGCCCCCTCCACAAACAGCACCTGGGCAAAGGGCTTGTTGTTCAGGTTCTTTTTCACCTGATCAATCTTGGAAAGCGCCTCCTGATACTTCGCCTCCTGGAAAAGCCTCAACGCCTCGCCCATCAGGGCTTCCGTCTCCTGCTGGATGTTCAGCGCGCCCGCAGGCGCAGCCGGGGCTGCAGGTGCAGCGGGCGGCGGGGCCTGCCCGATCGCGGCCTGATGCCCACAGGCAATGAGTAGAGATAAGCAGAGAGCGTTTCGCATGGCAGACTGAGTCAAAAGGAAACTGGGCGTGCGGAGCCAGAAAAAAATCACCAAAGCCTCCAAATCCCACTCGGGATATGATCAACGGTAATCCAAAGGTGTTGAATCACAGGGCAATAACCGGTCATTTTTTATGAAAAAGGAACTCCAAATTAACAGGAGCACTTTTTTTGTCACGACTGTTCTAATTCGCATCACAAAAGGCACGCCTGTAGCCTGCCAACAACGGCCCATTCTGAGCTCTCTTAGAAGCGGATTTGCGTAAACATTTTGGCACCTGGAAAGATGCGCCATCTCAGGCACCGCCCATGCGGGCAAACCGGCGGCTGTCCGACCCGCCCGGGCACAAAAAAACCTGCCCCGGGAAAGTGCAGGTTTTGAAGCTTTTCCGAAGGCAAAAACCTCACAATCCTGGCGGATGACGGGCCAGATAGCCTTTCATCGGGCGGGACTTGGTGGACCACCGGGGGCCTTTGCGCTCGCCATTGTAGCCGGTGTCGAGGCGCATTCCGGCCACGACGATGAACGTGTGCCCGTTACGGGAATAGACAGTGATGTGCTTGCCTTCTCCGGACTTGCCGTAGCTGCGAAGACTGCTGGAGGTGCCCGGGCTGCTGAGAAGACCGGCGGCATGCAAAACGTAAGACACCGTTCCGGAGCAGTCGTAGCCCCAGTCTTCAAACGACCGGTGACCGCCACCAAACTTGTAAGGCTTCCCGGCAATCCGGTTACCCGCGCTGATGGCCCGCATGACTGGCGCGGGCAACCCCGCCGGAGGCACCGCTTTTCCGTTCACCACCACCCCCGTGCGGCCCCGGCTGTATTCATAGTCCCACACCTTGGGCTTGGAAGCACAGCTGCTGAGCAGAAAGCCGGCAAGAGCCAGCAATAAAAACCGAAAACGGGGGGGCATGGCCCGCGATGCTAACGCGACTTTTCAAAGTCGCAAGACCCTGCTGTCTTTACCCAAGATTCGGTCAAACACCCCGGAACGCAGGAAAACCTCCGCGGGAGCCCCGCTTCCTTGTGTCTGGCCACTGCGCGGCTATCGTAGGCTCAGTTCATGCGCATTTCGGAAATTTTCTATTCGGTTCAGGGGGAGGGATCACTCACCGGCGTCCCTTCGGTTTTTGTGCGCACCTCCGGCTGCAACCTCCGCTGCACCTGGTGCGACACCCCCTACGCCTCCTGGTCCCCGGAAGGACCCGAAATGGCTCTGGCAGACATTCTGGCAGAGGTGGAAAAGCACCCCGCAAGCCACGTGGTCGTGACCGGTGGAGAACCCATGATCGCGAAGGAAATCACGGAATTCCTGACTCTCCTGCATCAGCGAAGGAAACACATCACAGTGGAAACGGCCGGCACCGTCCCCCCTCAGCCTGGGCTGCATGTGGATCTCGCCTCCATCAGCCCGAAGCTGGCCAACTCCACGCCCTCCGCCGAAAAAGCAGGCGCGGGCTGGAACAAACGCCACGAGCAAACGAGGCATCAACCGGTCGTTCTTAAAACCTGGCTGGAGCAGGCAGCGGACTACCAGCTCAAGTTCGTCATTTCCAATGAATCTGATCTTGAAGAGGCGAGAGGAGTCGTCGCCAGCATCGGCCTCACAGTCCCCCCGGACAAGGTTCTTCTGATGCCCGAAGGCACCAGCATGGAAGCCATGCGCAGCCGTTACCCTCTGCTTATCCAGGCCTGTCTGACCCACGGCTACCGCCTGAGCCCCCGCCTGCACATCGAGCTGTTCGGCAACAAACGGGGGACCTGAGGACAGCCCCGCCCTCGCAAAAAACAAAAATCCCGGCTGCAAGGAAACCTTGCGAGCCGGGACAAAAAGGTCAGACGCTCAACGCGCGATTAGCGGCGCTGGTAGTACTGCTGATAAACGCTATCGTTCAGTTTCAGCTTGGCGCGCACGGCGTCCAGGGCTGCACCGTCGGCTTCGATCTTGAAGTTCACGAAGTAGCCGCTCTCCACGTGGCGTGGGTTGAAGGGGAACTTGCGCAGGCCGACTTTGTCGATCTGCTCCAGCTTGGCGCCGGATTTTTCCATCTCACGGCCGATGCCGCTGATGAGTTGTTCGACGGATTCTTCTTTGCCCTTCAGGTCAAGGACGATCATGGCTTCGTAGTTGCGCTTCATCGTAGTATTTTCGAGGTGAGGTTTACAGTTGTTCTTCTTTGCGATTGAAAAGATTCATGGCCGATTCCAGGCCGGACTGGCAGGCGGTTCGCACCGCGTCACCCGCCTTCTGGATCATGATGGAAAGCTCCGTGCGTTCTTCTTCGCGAAACTTGCCAAGCACGTGGCCGACAAGGCGCTCACCAGCAGGTCTGCCGGAAGGTGAGGCAATGCCAAGCTTTAAACGGGGGAAAGCGTCCGACCCGAGGGACCGGATCATGGATTTCAAACCGTTGTGCCCGCCAGCGGAGCCTGCGAGACGCATGCGAATACGGCCAAGCGGAAGGTCCACATCATCATAGATGACCAGCATTTCCTGGACGGCAGTTTTGTAAAACTGGGCCACTGCTTGCACGCACCGTCCGCTGTCATTCATGAAAGTGGAGGGCTTGAGCAGAAGCGCACCCGGCATCCTGGCTACCCAGCCATGCCAGCGCTTCTCTTCTGCAAAAGAAACCCCGGAAAGTCGAGCCAGCTCATCCACCACCATAAAGCCTATGTTGTGACGGGTGTCGCGGTAATCTATTCCGGGGTTGCCGAGTCCGATGATGAGCTTGGGCTTCAGGCCGCCAGGGGCGCGGGAGATGGATTCTTCACCAGGCACCTCAGGCGGCGGGAGCGTTCAAACTCCGGACAGGGGTTACTTCTTGGCAGCGGCCTTGGCGGGAGCGCCTTTGGCAGCCTTGGCGTCAGCGGCAGGAGCAGCAGCTTCTGGCTCAACCTTCGGCTCTTCGCACATCACCAGCACGACGTCGTCAGCCAGCTTGGCACGGACGCCTTCAGGAAGCTTGACTTCACCGACGTGAATGCCCTTGCCGACCTGCAGTTCAGAGATGTCAACCAGGATGGACTCAGGAAGGTCCTTCGGCAGGCAGCGCACTTCCAGCGTGTGGTGGAGGGCTTCGATCAGACCGCCAGCCTTGGCGCCTGGGGATTCGCCGCTCAGATGGAGAGGAACTTCAGCGTGGATTTCTTCATCCATGGCAATCGCGTGGAAGTCCACGTGAAGGATGCCGCCGCGAAGGTGGTCATGCTGAACTTCCTGCACCAGGGCAAGCTGCTCACCGGAGCCGATCTTCAGGCTGACGAGGATGTTGTCAGAAGCGCTGCTTTCCAGAAGCTTCGTGAAGGTCTTGGTGTCCACCTGCACATTCTGAGGAGCAGTCTTGCGGCCATAGACCACCGCAGGAATGGAACCGGCCTTGCGCAGGCGGTTGACGGCCCCAGTGCCTTCACTGGTGCGGGGCTGGGCGATGATGTCGAGGATTTTGGCCATGTCCGTAAGTTCTTCTGAACAGTATGTTAGAGGGGAAAAGGGCCGCGATGATACACGGCGGTTTTCAGATGTCAAAGAGAGATGTGACGGACTCGTTGTTGTGAATGCGCTGGATGGCCTGGGCCAGCAGCGGTGCGATGTCCAGACTCGTCACCTTTTCACCCCGCGCCTGCGGCGTGGAATTCGTGGAGAAAAGTTCGCGGATGGGGGATTTTTCGATGCGGCTGCGCCCTTTGTCGCCCAGCACGGCGTGCGAAACGCCGGCATAGATGGCCTTGGCTCCATGCTTGAGCAGCAGTTCTGCCGCAGCCGTGAGGGTTCCGGCGGTTTCCGTCAGGTCATCAACCAGCAGGACGTTCTTGCCATTCACATCACCGATGACGTTCAAGGCCTCCACTTCCTCCGCGCTGACACGGTTTTTTGCCACGATTGCCATCGGCGCTTTGAGAGCCTTGGCATACGAATAGGTCATTTTGATGCCGCCCACGTCTGGGGAAACCACCACCAGGTCTTCAATCTGGCGCTCTTTGATGGCCTTCATCAGCACCGGGCCCGCATACAGATGATCCACGGGAATGTCGAAAAAGCCCTGAATCTGGCCGGCGTGCAGGTCTACGGTCAGCACACGGTTCACGCCGCTGGCCACCAGCAGGTTGGCCACCAGTTTGGCAGTGATGGGCACACGCGGACGGTCTTTGCGGTCCTGGCGCGCATAGCCAAAGAATGGCAGCACGGCCGTGATGCGGTGTGCACTGGCACGGCGGACAGCATCCACCATGATCAGCAGTTCCATCAGGTTCTGGTTGGTCGGCGGACAGGTGGGCTGGACGATGAAGAGATCGCTGCCACGGATGTTCTCGTGGATCTGCACAAAGGTCTCTCCATCCGGGAAGGTGGTGAGGGTGGCTTCGCAGAGTTTTGTGCCCAGGTTGTCACAGATCAGGCGGGCCAGTTCCGGGTGTGCCGATCCGCTCAAAACTTTCAAATTGTCCGTCATCGGCGCGCAACTAGACGCGATGGACAGGGAAATCAACTGCCGTTCCACGGCAGTTGCATGCCCTCCGGTAAAATTGCTTGTGCATCCGCAGCCCGGCGAGCCGTCGTTGCATCACCGTTCATCCGCCCCACATTGCAGCCTGCATGTCTTCCATTCTTACGGAACTTCTCATCCTGATCGGTCTGCTTTTGCTGAACGGTGTGTTCGCCATGGCGGAAACCGCCCTGATTTCCGCCCGCCGCACCCGCTTGGAGACACTGGCCCAGCAAGGGCAGAAAAGCGCCCAGAGGGCCATGGAACTCCAGTCAGACCCCGGCATCTTTCTGTCCACCGTCCAGGTAGGGATCACCCTGGTGGGGATCATTGCCGGTGCAGCGAGCGGCGCAGGACTCTCCCGCGAACTCGAGCCCTGGATCGCCGCAGTCCCCTGGCTGGGACAGTGGGCACCGACCGTCAGCATGATCATTGTTGTCTCCATCATCACCTTCCTCAGCGTGGTGGTCGGCGAGCTTCTGCCCAAGCGTCTGGCCATCCACGCCCCAGAGCGCTGGGCAGCCGCCCTTGCCGGTCCGATGACCAAACTCTCCACCCTGGCCTCCCCCATCGTCAGGTTGCTGGATTTTTCCAGCGACGCACTGGTGCGGCTTTTCGGCGTCAGGCCGGGGGAAGAACCCATCATGTCCGAAGAGGAGGTGCGGGCCTCAATTATCCAGGGACACCGGGCGGGCGCGCTTAAAAGCCATGAGCGGGACATGCTGGAAAGCGTGCTGGAACTGGACGATCTGACCGCGGCGGATCTGATGACGCCCAAGCCGCAGATTGTCTGGATCAACCTTGCAGACAGTCCCTCTGAAAACCGCCGCCGGATGATCGAAAGCGGTCACTCCTGGTTTCCGGTCTACCAGGGCACGCGCGACGATGTCCTGGGCATGCTCTCCGTCAAAAGCCTGTGGAAACACGGCGACGGCAGCCCGACGGCCGATCTCAAGCCGCTCCTGATTCCCGCGGTGTTCGTGCCGGAGACGATGCCCGCAGCCCGAGTCATCGAGCAATTTCGCAAGTACAACCGCCACCAGGCGCTGGTCATTGATGAATTCGGCACCATGCAGGGTTTGATCACCCTCAACGACATGATGCAGGCCATCCTGGGAACCATGCCGGACGAGCCCGCCCCCAACGCCCCGGGTTCCCGCCGGCTGGATGACGGATCCTGGCTGGTGGATGGGCAGACAGAAATGGAAGATGCGGCGAAGGCCACAGGTTTCCCCCTTCCCGCCACCTTTGCAGAGGACGACTACCGCACCGTGGCCGGCTTTGTCATGCATGTCCTCGGCCACGTGCCTGCCGAAGGCGAGCATTTCGAGTGGCAGGGCTACAAAATCGAGGTGGCCGACATGGACCGCCAGCGGATCGACAAGATCCGTGTGGTCGTTCCCCATCCGTCCCCCCCAGACAGAGTTTCCTAACCAATCCGAAGCTTCTCGTTTCAGCAGTCATTTTGGGAGCGGGCCGTGTTACAAATTTGACACGTTACCCCGCCTCTGCTCCATCTGGGACACCCGCTCGAAGAAGCGGCCCCCTGCCCTACCCATGATTTCTTTGCAGAAGCTTTTTGGAAAAAACGACATCTTCTACGACCTGCTGGAAGCCAGCGCCGCGGAGGCCCTGCACAGTGTCCAGGCGCTGGGCAAGCTGATCTCCCAGCCACAGTCGCCGCAAAACCTGGATGATCTGATCCTGAGCCGCCGGAAGGACAAAAAGATCACGGAGCAGATCAACGAAGAGCTGTGCCGCACCTTCGTGACCGAACTGGAGCGCGAGGACATCGAGGCCCTTTCCAATGTCCTCTACAAAATCCCCAAGACCGTCGAGAAGATTGCGGAGCGCGTGCTCATCTCTGGCGGCCGTCTGCAGGATGTCGATTTCAGCCGTCATCTTCAGATGATGGAAGATGCCACAACGACGGTTCTGACCATCGTCAAAGAGCTGCGCAAAAAACTTCACCTGGAACGCGTGAAGGACATGAACGCGAAGCTCCAGCACATCGAGGGCGAGGCAGACAAGCTCATGCTCGGCCTTCTCAAGGAGCTTTATGCCGGGCAGCGCGACCCGATCCAGACCATCATGCTGAAGGACCTGTATGAGCTCATGGAGAAGGTCTATGACCGTTGCCGCGATGCAGGCAACGTCGTGTCGCACATCGTGCTGAAGTATTCCTGATCCGACCGCCCTGCGCCTCGCATGACTTCCGCTCTGATCTTGCTCCTCGTGGTGCTGCTGGTGGTGCTCGCCTTCGAGTACATCAACGGCTTCCACGATACCGCCAACGCCATCGCCACGGTGGTTTCTACCAAGGTGCTCACGCCGCGCCAGGCCCTCGCCCTGGCGGCAACGGCCAATCTCATCGGTGCTTTCTGGGGCACGGCCGTGGCCAAAACCATCGGTGCGGGCTTGGTGGACATCGCCCATGTCACCACCATGACGATCCTGTGCGCCATGCTGGGCGGTATCATCTGGAACCTGCTAACCTGGTACTTTGGCCTGCCCAGCAGCAGCAGCCATGCCCTCATCGGCGGTCTTTGCGGAGCCTCTCTCGCCTCAGCTCACGGCAACTGGCATGTGCTGATCTGGTCCAAAGCGAAGGTGGATCCTAAAACCGGAGCTGTCACCATGGACGGCATTTTCCACAAAGTGATCATCCCCATGATCACCTCGCCCATCCTCGGCTTTGTGGTCGGCTTCCTTGTCATGGGCCTGCTGTTCTGGCTCATCCGCAACTGGCGTCCGCACACCATCAACACCGTGTTCGCCAAACTGCAGATCGCCTCTGCCGCCTACATGGGTTTCGGCCATGGTTTCGCGGATGCGCAGAAGACCATGGGTATCATTGCCCTAACCTTGTTTACCGCGACCACGGCAGGAACTCTGGACAATGTCCCCGGATTTCTCAGCTTCCTCAAAACCCCCGAGTTCGAAGTGGCTAACTGGGTCAAGATCACCTGTGCGCTCGTCATGGCCGCAGGCACCTGGGCGGGCGGCTGGCGCATCATCAAGACCCTCGGACACAAAATGGTGAAGATGAAACCCGTCCACGGTTTTGCAGCGGAAACAACCGCTGCCACCATCCTGGCCGTGACAGGTCACATGGGTATGCCGGTCTCCACCACCCACACCATCACCACCTCCATCATGGGCGTGGGCGCAGCCAAACGCTGGAACTCCATCCGCTGGAGCCTGGTGGAGCGAATTGTCTGGGCATGGGTGCTCACCATTCCGATCACGGCCGGCCTGTCCTACCTGATCTTCAAAGTGCTGAACTAAGCCCCACGGAGCCATCCCTGCTGAAAAGAAAAACGCCGACCGAAGTCGGCGTTTTTTGTGTGGAAATGCTGAATAGCAGAGCCGTTTACGCAGCCACCTTGTTGCGAGCTTCTTCGGCGAGCGCTGTGGAAAGGTAACGTTCGCCGGTGCTGCAACCCACGGTCACGATGAGTTTGCCCGCATTTTCAGGGCGGGAAGCCACCTGCAACGCTGCCCAGACATTGGCCCCCGTCGAGATACCGGCAAGGATGCCTTCTTCTAAAACCAGCCTGCGGGCCGTGGCGATGGCATCTTCATTGGTCACCTGGATGACTTCATCAATGATCTCCAGGTTCAGGTTCTTCGGGACAAAACCCGCCCCCGTTCCCTGGATCTTGTGCAGCCCAGGCTGGATCGGTTCACCTTTCAACGTCTGAGTGATGACGGGCGAGGCCGTCGGCTCCACCGCAATGGCTTTGACTCCCGGCTTGTGAGATTTGAGCACTTCACCCACGCCCGTAATCGTGCCACCAGTTCCAACCGCAGACACAAAGATGTCCACACCGCCTTCGGTATCGGCCCAGATCTCCACAGCCGTTGTGCGGCGATGCACAGCCGGGTTGGCCGGATTGTTGAACTGCTGTGGCATCCAGGCCCCGGGGGTTTCAGCCAAAAGCTCTTCTGCCCTGCGGATGGCTCCTTTCATCCCATCTTTGGCAGGAGTAAGCACCAGATTGGCGCCCAGGAGTGCGAGCAGCGTCCGGCGTTCCAGGCTCATGCTCTCAGGCATGGTCAGCGTCAGTTTATAGCCTTTGGCCGCAGCAACAAAAGCCAGGGCGATGCCGGTGTTACCGCTGGTGGGCTCAATGATATGACCTCCGGGTTTCAAAGCCCCTGACTGCTCGGCTTCTTCGATCATGGCACGGCCAATCCGGTCCTTCACGCTGCCAAGCGGGTTTTTGAACTCCCCTTTCAACGCGATGGTGGCCGGAGCATCGGCCCCCAGACGGTTCAGTTTGATCAGGGGTGTGCGACCGACGGACTCAATGATGTTGCTGTGGTAAGACATGGCGTTTGAGGGGTTCGACATTTGTGAGCCAGGCAGGCTTGCCACCACCAACATGGTTGTGGAAGTGGGAGCAAAAATTCGCCCGGCATATTAACCTATTAAACATATATATACTTGTCCAGTATGAATTAATATGCACAATCATCATCCTGTTTGTTTCATCAGGCCGCAGGGCACCAGGGCAGAGTTCTGCCGCCCTCACAACCACGGTTCAAACTGGCCTCTTTACATCCATTCGCCCTGGAACTTTACCAGCCACCAGGAATAGACCCCGGCAAGAAAAATATTCCCTTTATTAATTTATGGCATATCACTCAAAAATGATGTCATCCATGAGGGAATTACCCATACGCCATTCCCTTCATGGAAAGGTTTTAAAGGCGAAGCAAAAACCCTTACTCATAGGCATTTAGTTAATCCTTTAGTGGCCATACTGAGGCGTATTGACTTCGTAAAGGCGCATCATCTCTTATTGCATTCGACATGGAATGCAGCACCCCCATCCACCTTGGTTTTCGCGGAGAGAGGAGCTATCTGCATGGCACAGACATTTACCAATATCTTGTTAGTCTGCCAGACCTGACCCTGCCAGACGCTCCTATTTCGCTGACTTTCCACAGCCGTCTCGGCCGCCAGCCAGATCTGGTGAAGAATGCAGATGCTGCGGAATCAAAAAATGCACCTTCCTTCCGAGGCCACGTGGTGACGGGCCATCCATCAAAAACGCAAACCGCCTTTTTGATGGAGAGCGACCGAGAGATCACGGAGCGCCACCCATGCAATGAGAAGGACGTTACCCTGGATGCCAGAGTGGACGTGCAACAACGCACCGCAAGTCTCCCTGAAGACGCCTGCGGTACCTGCATCGAGCAGGTGGTCTTTCTGAACAAGGCCCTGCACCAAGCAGTCTTCCCCGGTGCCGGCTCCTGGCTGTTTGCCAGACTGGAACTTTCAAAGCCGCTGCCGACTGCAGATTCATCCCGTCTTTCTCTGCGAATGATCCAGGTGCTGGGCCAGAGGTTCACCCGCAGTGAGATTCTTTGGGACGGCCTCCGTTTGGGCAGCCTCTGCTTTTCACTCCCATGAACGCTCAAACGGTCCGGCTTAAAAACATCGCGGTCCACATTCCTTGCGGACAGGTGTGCACCATCACGCGCGGACTGAAGTTCAGCTATCCGGAGTCCTTCCTGGAGGAAAAAATCGGCACACGTTCGCTGCCCGTCATGCCTGCGGGCCAGCAGGCATCCGACCTGTGTGTCGAGGCCGCCGCCGCCCTGGAGGCCCAGGGGGTCTCGCTGAAGGACATCGGGCTGGTTGTTGTCTGCACGCAGACACCGGATGATCACGGCATCCCTCATTGCTCGGCCATTGTGCATCGCAAGCTTGGCCTGGAACCCTCATGCGCCAGCTTTGACATTTCTCTGGGCTGTTCCGGTTATGTCTATGGCCTCTCCATAGTCAAAGCGTTCATGGAGGCGTCCGGCATCACACGTGGGCTCTTTTTCACCTGCGATCCTTATTCACGCATTGTCGACCCAGAAGACCAGGCAACTGGCCTTCTGTTTGGAGATGCTGCCACGGTGACTCTTCTTGAGGCAGGCGGTCCCGGCTGGCATTTGACAGACTCTTTGTTCGGCACACTGGGCAGCGGCGGAGATGCCATCCACAACCGCAGCGGCAATCTGCACATGAACGGCCGGGAAGTTTTCAACTTCGCCCTGACGCAGGTGCCGCGCCAGATCAGGGCCCTGCTGGACCGCCAAAAGCTTTCCCTTGAGGATACGGACCTGATCATCCTTCACCAGGGCAGCCGCTACATGGTGGAAAAGATCCGCGAGCGCCTTCAGCAGGCGCCGGAAAAGGTTCCGCTCGGCATCGCCGGAACGGGCAACACCGTCTCATCCTCGATCCCCTTGGTTCTCTCCCGCCACCTGGCCGCATGCCCTTCCCGAGTGCTTCTCTCCGGCTTTGGCGTGGGCCTTTCCTTCGCCTCAGCCCTGCTGGAACACCAGTCCTGATCCACCCCCGCTCCCCACCCCTTCCCCATGAGCCCCCTTCCACCCGCTCTGCTCGCCATTCTTCAAGAGACCTTGCCCACATTGCCCCCGGAGAGTTTTCAGGACCCTGAAAAACCGCTACAGGAACTGGGCATCGACTCCCTGGACAAAATGTCCCTCCTCCTGGGGGTGCAAGAGCACTGCGGGGTCGAGTTCACCGAACCGGAGATCCGCTCCCTCCGCACCCTGGGTGACATCGCCAAACACTTCCCTGAATGAACACCCTTCCCATCCCCCAAACTGCGGAAGAAGTCGCTCCCAGCGGTATGCATGACCTGATGTGCAGGCTCTTCCCCATCTGCCGCAGCATCACAGGCGATGGTGTCCGCGAAACCCTTCGCATCCTCCAGGAATACCTGCCGGGGCTGGCCATCCATGAAGTGCCCAGCGGCACACCGTGCTTTGACTGGCGGGTGCCGGACGAGTGGAACATCACCGAGGCCCAGTTGATCGCTCCCGACGGCAGCATCGTGGCCGACTTTGCGGACAACAACCTGCATGTGGTCAGCTACTCCGAGCCCGTGGACAAGGAGCTGAGTCTGGCGGAGCTCCAGCTGCATCTGTTTTCAGAGCCCTCCATGCCGGATGCCATCCCTTACGTCACTACCTACTACCGGCGGAACTGGGGCTTCTGCATCCCTCACGCAGCTCGGGAGAAATTGAAACCCGGACAGTATCGGGCCGTCATCCGTTCCAGCCTCAAAAAAGGTCACATGACCTACGGCGAGCTGGTCATCCCCGGCACCACATCCCAGGAGGTGCTTCTCTCCACGTATGTCTGCCATCCGTCACTGGCCAACAACGAACTGTCGGGCCCGGTGGTCACCACCTATCTGGCCCGCTACCTGCAGAGCCTGCCGTCCCGCCGCTGTACTTACCGCATTGTCTTCATTCCGGAGACCATCGGTGCCATTCTCTATTTGTCCCAGCATCTGGAGCACCTGAAACGGCACGTCATCGCGGGTTACGTCGTCAGCTGCGTAGGGGATGACCGTGCCTACTCTTACCTCGCCTCCCGCCTGGGCAACACACTTGCGGACAAAGTGGCCAAGCATGTACTGGATCATCTGCAGCCTGGCTATGA
>DASWXG010000121.1:0-7181 GCA_036405615.1 Prosthecobacter sp.
CATTCCGGCATCGGTACAGATCTGGACGGCGGTTTCGGGATCGAGCAGACACCGGCAGACCTGGATACCATTGCAGACCTGGCGCGCATTCCAGACATGCTTGCCAAACGCGGCTATGCCCAGGCGGACATTGAGAACGTCATGAGCGGCAATTTCCTGCGGCTGCTGCGGAAAGCGTGGGCGTGAGCCTTTGCGGCGTATTGACCGCAGCGTGAATGCTCTTAATGTGAGCGCTCACCATGAGTCAAGCTCCCGCCATCTCCCCCACCCGCGAGAAAGATTTCCCCGAGTGGTATCAGCAAGTCGTCCGTGCCGCCGATCTGGCGGAGAATTCCGAAGTCCGTGGCTGCATGGTGATCAAGCCGTGGGGCTATGGTCTCTGGGAAAACATCCAGCGCCAGCTGGACGCCAAGTTCAAGGAGACCGGCCACGTCAATGCTTACTTCCCGCTGCTCATCCCGCTGAGTTATCTGGAAAAAGAGGCCCAGCACGCCGAAGGTTTTGCCACGGAGTGTGCGGTGGTGACTCATCATCGCCTGGAGGCCCAGAAGCAGCCTGATGGCACGACCAAGATGATTCCTACCGGCAAGCTGGAGGAACCTTTTGTCATCCGCCCAACTTCGGAAACCATCATTGGTGCCGCCTTTGCCCGCTGGGTGCAGAGCTACCGTGACCTGCCGCTGCTGATCAACCAGTGGGCCAACGTCATGCGCTGGGAGATGCGTCCGCGTCTGTTCCTGCGCACGGCTGAGTTCCTCTGGCAGGAAGGCCACACGGCCCATGAGACCTTTGAGGAGGCCATGGACGAGACCAAACTCATGCACAAGGTGTATGCCGACTTTATGCGCAACCACCTGGCCTTGCCTGTGATTCCTGGTGAGAAGACGGAGAATGAGCGCTTCCCCGGCGCGGTGAACACCTTCACGGTGGAAGCCATGGTGCAGGATCGCAAGGCCATCCAGGCGGGCACCAGCCATTATCTGGGCCAGAACTTTGCCAAGGCTGCGAACATCCAGTTCCTCGGCCGCGATAACACCCGCCAGTTTGCCCATACCACCAGCTGGGGCGTCAGCACCCGCATGATCGGCACCCTCATCATGGCCCATGGTGATGATGACGGCGTCATCATCCCGCCGCGTGTGGCTCCGAACCAGATCGTCATCCTGCCTGTGACACCGAAGGCGGACACCCGCCAGGAAGTCATTGATGCCTGCGAGGCCCTGGCCAAGACGCTGCGGTCACAGACCTTCCATGGCGAGCCGCTTCGCGTGCACGTGGACAAGCGCGACCTGCAGGGCGGCGCCAAGAACTGGGAATGGATCAAAAAAGGCGTGCCTCTGCGCATCGAGATGGGACCTCGCGACATCACCAGCCGCACCGTGGCTGTCTGCCGCCGCGACCAGGGACCGAAGGCGAAGGAGTTTGTGCCGAAGGAAGACTTTCTCCGCGATGTGACCGAAAAACTGCAGGAAATCCAGGACGCCCTTCTCGCCCGCGCCACGGAGATGCGCGACTCCAACATGAAGAAGCTGGAGACTCTGGAGGAGTTCAAAGCCTTCTTTGCCGAAGGTGCCCCCGGCGGCTTCGCGCTCATGCACTGGGCTGGCAGCAACGAAGAAGAAGACAAAATCGCCAAGGACATGAAGGTCACCATCCGCTGCGTGCCGATCAGTGACGAATTTGCCGAAGAAGGAAAATGCTTCCTCACTGGCAAGCCAAGCCAGAAGCGCGTGGTGTTTGCCAAGAGCTATTGATGCACTCACACCGGTGCCGCCAGCGCGGCATCTTCAAAAGCCTCTCCCTGTGCATCAGGCGAGAGGCTTTTTTGTGGCTACTCGGGATTGCCGGCAGGCGTGGCCCCAAACCCGGCAGGGCTGCCATTGAGAATCAGATCGTCGCTGGTAAAAAGCTCCTTGTCGGGCCCAGGAGAGCGGATCTCGATCTGGTTCACTGCATTGGGGTGAAACCAGTAGGGCGAGCCCCAGCGGTCTTGCAGCAGTCCGTCGCGGATGCGTGAGGAGCTACGGGGCAGCCAGACGCCCTTTTCTGAATTGCCCACCAGCGCCAGGGTGACATCGCCATTGTCGCCGATTGTGGCTCCGCCAGCGCGTTGCTGGAGAGAGACCAGTTCCTGAATGATCTCCAGTTCCCGTTCTGGCGGTGTGTCGGGATTCGTCATTTCCCTGTGCATTTCCAGGATGGCGGCATCGGTGTCCGGGTTCGCCGGAGGTGGCGTTGCGGGAACGATGGGAAGCGGTGCGGGGGGCGGCTCCGGCTGCGCCTTGCTTTCCCGGGCGGCGCGGGTGTTTTCCGCCGCCTTGCGGATGGCAGGATCTGTGAGCGCCTTTTGAAGCCAAAAGGTCAGCACCCCCAGGATGGCCAGCAGCAAAAGCAGCAGATAGGTGGTCGGGCGCTTGGGCAGGAAAGACATGGGCCAATGTGCGCCACTCAGGCCGCGGAGTCCACAAAGTCGAGCTTGGCCGCCGGGGTAAACGGATTTGTATAGCGGGCCAGGTTCGGGAACACAGCAGCCATTTGCGCGGTGCTGACGCCGAACCATTTGGCGATGACGGCCCCGTACTGGTCCACGGAGGTCGTGGGGATCCAGCGCCCGCGGTTGCCCTGGACGTCAATGCCGCCGTTGACGGTGAGATTCGGGAAGGTGCCGTAGATGCGTTTGCCCTTCACGGCTCCGCCCATGACCATCATATGGCCGCCCCAGCCGTGGTCCGAACCGCCGCTGGAATCTGTCTTGTTAGGGGTGAAGGTGCGTGTGAAATCGGAGGCCGTGAAAGCCATGACGCTGTTCCAGAGCCCCGGAACGCTGTTGATGCTGTCGTAGAAACCTTTCAGGGAGCAGGAAAGCAGACGCATCAGGCGGTAGTAACCCTGAGTGGTGGTGGCGGTAACTCCGTCGGAAGGGATTTGGGAAGTGTGGGTGTCCCAGCCGCCAAGCTGAACAAAGAAGATCTGCCGTTTGTTGTTCAAAACATTGTTACCGATGATGAGGCGGGCCACCATCTTCAACTGGCGGGCAAAGTCTTCATTGGCAGCCGTGATGCCGGTGCCATTGAAGGCGTTGGTAAAAAAGGTATCCAGGGAAGTGTTGCCGCCACCCAGGTCCGTTTGCGCCAGGGCGGTGCCCACCAGCCCCTCGGTGACGCGGGCGCTTTTGGCGACATTCACGTAGCCCTGGTCGAAAAGGTTGGCATGGCTCATGGCCATCATTTGCTCAAACGCCGCCAGCCGCCAGCCATTGACGTTGTTCTGGTAGTTGCTGTTGGTCATGCCCGGCGTGAGCATGGGGTCGTAGCCTGTGAAGGGAATCTTGGCGCTGCTTGTGAGTGAGCTTGTATAGGGGGAGCCGTAGCCGGTGTATGAGGAAACGCCGGAACTGCCCATGACATAGGGCTGCTGCTGGATGCCTTTTTGAAAGCTGTTGATGCCATTGACAGACACGCTCATGGAGAGGCTGTCCGGCTCCACGTTGTGGATGATGTCGAGAATGTCCGCCATGCGGCCGCCCCAACCGCTGACAAAGGGCCGGTCGGGTACCGAGGACTGCCACTGTACCTGCTGGTCGGAGTGGGAGAACAGCTGCGGTGGTTTCTGGCTGGGCGGCAGATTGTTAAAGTTGGCCCGGGTGACATTGGGCTGGGTGAGCGTGCCGACATTGCAAATGAAGGCCAGGTCTCCGGCATCAAACATCGTTTTGAGATGCCCGGCTCCCGGGTGGACGGCGAGGCGGTTGCCATTGGTATCTGCGCCGATGTAGCCAGCCACGTGTTCATAGTCAGTGACCGGGTTGTCGGGGGCGAGCCCTGTGCCCGCAGCATCAATGTCGGCGACAGGAATGGCGATGCCTCCGGAGCCGCCTGCATAGTTGGGAACCCCACGTCCTGATTCATATTGCGCACGTGCAGTGCCTGCGCCTCCGGCGATGGGAATGAGCAGGTTGTTGGTGTCAGCTCCTCCATTCAGAAAGACGCAGATCAGGGCCTTGTAGTCATTGCCTGCACTTTGGGCTGCGGCAGCGCCTACCAGCTTGAGCTGGGCGAGGCTGTTCACCACACTGGTGACGCCCAGCCCGGCGGCTCCGCTTTGCAGCATGAAATCCCGGCGGTTCGGTTTGCTGCGGTCCTGGGTCTTGCGAGAGAGGAAGTTCATGGCCCGTGGAAATGAGGGGTGGCGGAGAAGGGGAATCAGCGCGCAACGAAAGACTGCGGTGAAATGCTGATGAGGTAGGCGGCGATGCGGCAGCGGTCGCGTGCCTCAGCGGGGAAATTCGTGGTGTCGGTCGTGAGACGGGTGACGCTGTAGCCGCGATAGACACCGTTGATGACGGACTTGCGCGGATTGACCACAGCAGCATTGCTCAGGTCTGCAAGAGTCAGGTCGGGCCACCGCGCTTTCAAAATGCCGCCACAGAGATAGAGGTCCATTTTGTCCACCACGGCCATGGTGGCGACGAAGTGGGAGTTGGTGGCATTGGTATTGCCGCCCGCTGCTGCATACACGGTGTTATAGATGCCGATGAATTCCGAGTAGTCGAAGATCAGGCGGTCTTTTTGCAGGTTGGAGCCCGAGTTGTCATTGCCGTAGTAGCCCGCCAGTTTGGCCCAGTTACCCATGGGGCGGGGATGCCGTTCCGGCATGACCCGGACGGAGACCGTAGTGCCGGCGGCCGGCTGCGAGCCAAGGCGCAAAGTGTAGGTGTCTATGCTGGCCGCAGCCGGGTTGTTGTTGGTGGAGGAGGCTTCTGTGACGGCGGTGCCGCCGCTTGTTTCGGTGAGAATGACGCTGCCGCTGTCATTGTCCTGGATGGTGACCGGGACAGTCGTGGACACGTTGTAACTGGCCCCTGTGGCGACGTTGACAACATTGAACGTCTCGGTGGCCTCGGCCAGTGCGTCATCCACAGCTGTGAGAGTGACCTTTTGAGGAATGTACCAGTTGGCGTTGGTGAAGGTGAGGGAGGCTGGACTGGCGGTGAGATCGGTACCGGTGGTGATGGCCACGGTTACATTGGAGGTGATCGCTTTCCTTAGCGTGAGATAGTAGCTGTCGGTGGTGCCTCCTTCCAAGGTCAGGGTTCCGTTTTGAGTCTGGAGCAGGCTTACAGCATTGCTGCTATTGCTCTCATTGTCGGCGACGAGGACATTGACCAGAGGTGCGTTCGCCTGACGGTAGGCCGCGTCGGTGGTTGCGATGCTGTGACCTATCTGGGCGATTTCAGGACCTTCATTGACCGAGTCGTCGGCCGCCGTGATGGTGATGGTTTGCGGCGTGCTCCAGTTGCTGGAATTGAAAGTGACACTGGTGGGGGATACCGTGACTTCGGCCGGGAAAGTACCGAGGTTGTTGATGGTCGTGATGATGTTGACCGTTACCGGCGATGCCGGAGCCTGGCCGAGGGTGAGAGTGTAGGTGTCGGTGGCACCGCCTTCCACGACCATGGTGTCACCGCCGCTTTCGGCAACAATAACACGGGCGTTGCCGCCGGTCTCATTGTCGGAAATGGTGACGTTCACGGCAGGCACGCCAATGCCAGAGTAGGCAGCGTCTGTGCTGGTGACGGTGTGGTGGACCCGGGTGGTGTGGGTGCCCTCGACGGCGTTGTCATCGACGGCGGCGACTGTCACCGTTTGTGGTGTATTCCAGTTGTCTGGCGTGAAGACAAAAGTGCGGTTGTCGAAGAAGGAGCTTTCAGCCGCTGTGGCAGGCGGCTGGGTGCTGGAGACCTTGACCTGGGGTCCGGCTGTCGTGGCCATCTGCACGAAGTCATCCAGATCCACCCCGGCAAAGGCGTTCATGCCCACGAGGTTCATCCAGGTGAACGTCCACAGACGGTTGACTCGGGCCACGATGGTCGTCTCCGTGGCCAGTTGCATTTCCGGCGCAAAGAGTCCGGCTTCGGCCATGTCTCCGGGCACGGTGAAGTCTGGCAGGAACCAGTTGAAAACGCTCGGCGCACGCAAAGGAGACTGTCCGATGTTGCCCGTGGTGTCCGGGAAGCGGAAGCGCGAGGCATTGGCCACAAATTTGTCCACCTCAGTCTGAGGATAGGGCGTGCTCATGGGACTGTCGGTGGAGCTGAACGGAATGTTCACGTCCTTCAGGGTCGTGAGCGGCACTCCTGTATATCCTTTAAGCGCACGGACAACGCCTGCGAAGTGGACCAGCGGCTCCTTCATGCGCCCGTTGCCCACGCCTTCATTGGCCAGCTGGAGGCTGCGGGCCTCGTAGTCGAGCAGGATGGCTTTCACCACGGCGCCGAGGTTGCCATTGGTCTGGCGGTACCGTTCGCTGACGCGATATAGATAGCCGGCGCTTGGATTGGAAGAAGTGAAGCGCTGGATGAGCCAGCGGGAGATGTTGATGGGGGTGTTTTGATGCCCCCCGTAGGAACTGGCGGCAGGATCGCCAGCGAGGCAGTTGTGGGCCAGGCGGACATCGGTTTCGGCCATCGTATGGCTGGCGGAGTCAGCCGTGGCGGTGACGACATTTTGAGCCGGGATCGCCGTCTGGCCATGTTTGCCTGCCAGCAAGGTTTTGGCACCAAAGTCGTGGAGAGGTGGAGCGGCTGCGTTGACAGTGCCCACCTTGCCCAGCACCTTCATGGGATACATCCAGGGTGCCTGCCACCAGGAGTCTCCGCCGCCTTCCGTGAACGCGGTGAAGTTGACGCCCTGGATTTCAATGGTTGGGCTGACACGCACGTTTGCGGGGGCGGCCATGTAGAGGCCGTTGAATCGCTGCACCATGGCGTTGGCATGGCGCGCGCCGTGGCAGAAACCGGTCAGCACACGGGCCAGTTCGGTGATGTCGTTGTTGTCGTAAGTCGGAATGGGCAGACCATCAGGCCCCAGTACCAGGCTGCCATCCGGATGGCGCAGCACGAGGCCGATGGAGAAGAGCTGCATGATCTCGCGGGCGTAGTTTTCATCCGGGCTGATGGTGACCGTGCCGCTGACGTAGGTGGCCCGGTTGCGGAGATGGCTGAGATAGATGCCCATCATCGGGTGATAGGTCACTTTCTCCAGAAGGTCACGATACTTGCCAAAGGCACCGTCGGCCAGCATGTCCCAGTAGGAGGCGGCCCCGTAGTGCTTGCCTTGGACGGTGGAGTCCATTTCGGAGATGACCAGGATTTCGCTCAGAGCCTGGACCATCCGCTGGCG
>DASWXG010000122.1:0-4008 GCA_036405615.1 Prosthecobacter sp.
CATATGCTCATGGGTGTTTCGGACACTGTCATGATTGGCGGCATTGGTGTTACACCTCTGGGCGCGTCCACCTTTGCCAACACCCTCCTGGCGGTACCTTTCGTCGTTGGCATCGGCCTTCTCAGTTCCGTCTCCGTGCGCGTATCCCAAGCCCACGGGGCCAAACGCCCGGAAGACTCCCGCAGCGCGGTGATTCACGGCACATGGCTTGCTCTCGGGCTCGGACTGCTCGTCGTGCTCGGCACGTTTCTTCTGCTGCCCTGGCTGGGCCTTTTCAAGCAACCGGCCGGGGTCACTGAACAGACCCCGATCTATCTGCTGCCCTGTGCTTTCTCGCTGATCCCGTCGCTCATCAGCATTGCCTGGAAAAGCCATGCGGATGCATTGAACCGTCCCTGGCCGCCTTTCTGGATCACGCTCGGTTCGGTGTTTCTCGACATCCTGCTGAACTGGATGTGGATCTACGGCAAAGGCGGTTTCCCGGCCATGGGTCTGGCAGGCGCTGCCTATTCCACACTGGTCTCGCGGACTCTCTGCGCGATTGCCCTGTTTCTTTGGATGACGAAAAGCCGTCCTCTGCAGCAATGGACACCGCAAAAGTGGTGGGTGCGCTGGCAGAAAAAGGAGTTCGCCAGCCTGCTGAAGATCGGCATTCCCGCCAGCTTTCATGGGCTGGCTGAAGTCACTGCCTTCGTCTTTGCCTCTCTCATGATCGGCTGGCTGGGCGAGGTCTCTCTGGCCTCGCACCAGATCGCCATCACCTGCGTGGCCACCGCCTACATGGTGCCACTGGGCGTCTCCATGGCCACCACAGTGCGCGTGGGTGAAATCGTGGGGTCCAATCAGCGCCCGCGTCTGCATCGGGTGCTTTTGGGCAGCTGGCTGTTCGCCGCCTGCTTCATGTGCCTGTCCATGCTCGTCTGCTTCCTCTGGGGAGAGCCGCTGGCCCGCTGTTTCGTGCAGGAGCCAGAGGTGGTCAAACTGGTGGCTTCTCTGCTTTTGGTGGCCGGTTTGTTCCAGCTCTTTGACGGGCTGCAGGTGGTCTCAGCAGCCGCCCTCCGTGGCGTGGATGACGTGCAGGTTTCGGCCTGGATCGCCATTCTGGCCTACTGGGTGGTTTCATTGCCCATCGGCTGGTATCTCGGTTTCCCCTTCGGCTGGGGTGCCACCGGCATCTGGGCCGCCCTGGCCATCGGCCTCGGGGTCGCCGCCGTACTGCTGATGTGGCGTTCGTGGAAGCTGCTCGCAGCTGACCCCCTGCCCCAGGTGGAGGTCAAAGCGGTCGCCGAGTCGTATTGAACAGCCGTGCTCGAAACCTGCCCTTTGACCGGGGCAGGTTTTTTTTCTGCCCGGATTTCCACCTTTCGCGTTAAATGCACCGCTTTGGCGGAATTTCTCTGGCAACCGCCCTTCATGAACACACCGCTCACTCCCCAAGGACTCGGATTGCTGGACCGCCGCCGCTTTCTCGGCAGTACCACAGGGCTCGGGCTGGCGGCTCTGCTGGGCGGAAAAAACACATCTGCCTCAGCGGCAACCAGCGCCCTGCGCCCCGGTATCCTGCCGGGCAGTCCGCTCCGCCACCGTTCACCTCATTTCGCCCCCAGGGCCAAAAGGGTTCTGGTGCTGTTCTGCTCAGGAGCCGTCAGCCATTTGGATTCCTGGGACTGGAAACCGGAACTGCTGCGGATGGACGGCAAACCCATGCCCGGAGCCAAAGAGAACTTCCTCACCTTCCAGGGGGAAAACGGCAATCTGGTCCGGCCCCTGTATGACTTCAAACCGCGCGGCCAGACCGGCAAAATGGTCTCAGACCTGTTCCCGCATCTGGCGGCCATGACGGATGACCTCACCTTCATCCACTCCATGACTGCCAAGTCCAACACCCATGGACCGGCGGAAAACCAGATGAGCACCGGGTTCATCTTCGACGGCTTTCCCAGCCTGGGGTCCTGGGTCAGCTACGCCCTGGGTTCGGAAGCCGAAGACCTTCCCGCCTACGTGGCCATCCCGGATCCCCGGGGGGTGCCGCAAGCGGGCGTTAACAACTGGGGCAACGGGTTCCTTCCTGCCGTGTTCCAGGGCACGGCCTTCAATTCCAGCCGCCCCATCTACAATCTGGCCCGCCCCTCAGGCATCTCCCAGGCCAGCGATCTCGCCGCCCGGGATGTGTTGCGTCGCCTGAACAACAAGCATCTGGAAAAATTCCCCGGCGACACCGAACTCGCAGCCCGCATCTCCAGCTACGAACTGGCGGCACGGATGCAGCTTTCCGTCCCGGAGGTCAGCGACCTGTCCAAAGAATCCGCCGCCACCCTGCGCGCTTATGGTGCCGATGATCCCAACCCGGTAAAAAGCGGATTCGCCAAAAACTGCCTGCTGGCCCGCCGCCTTCTGGAACGCGGTGTCCGCTGTGTCAAACTCTACAACGGCGCCTACGCCATGGGCGAAGGCATTGGCAACTGGGACGGCCACAAAAAACTGAAGGAGCAGTATGATAAACATGCCCCCATCTTTGACCAGCCCGCCGCAGCCCTGATCCGCGACCTGCGCCAGCGCGGGCTGCTGGATGATACCCTGGTGGTCTGGTGTACCGAATTTGGCCGCATGCCCACCTTTCAAAAAGGGGCCAGCGGCCGCGACCACAACCCTCAAGGTTTCACCGTCTGGATGGCGGGCGCCGGGGTCAAACCCGGCCTCAGCTACGGTTCGACAGACGATCTCGGGCACAAGGCGATGGAAAACGTCACCACCATCTACGACTTCCACGCCACCATCCTGCACCTCATGGGGCTGGATCACGAACGGCTCAGCTACTACCACAACGGCATCGAAAGACGGCTCACCGACGTCCAAGGTCATGTCATTCACGACATCCTGACGTGAAATAGGCTCCGCTCCTACGCCCAGGGAGTGACCGCATCTTGCCGTCTCAGTGCATCCTATCCATAGCTCGGGATGGCGCCGCTCCATGCGCGTCACTGATTTCCCCTCTGGACATCATGCACGGCATCATCTCCAATACCGCCCGCATGATTCGGAACGCCACCCTCACCGCCGCCCTGGCCTGCCTTTTGAGCGGGACGGCCCTCCATTCCCAGGATACCGCTGTCACAGCCCCCTCTGCTGCCAGTGCCGAAAAGGCCGCTTTCGAATTCAAGGATGGCGACCGCCTGGTGATCATTGGCAACACCGTGATTGAGCGTGAGCAGCATTACGCCGCCATCGAGCCCCGCCTGGCGCTCGCTCTCGGCGACACCAAGATCAGCGTTCGCAATCTGGCCTGGAGCGGCGACACCGTGTATGGCCATGCCCGCTCCTATTTCGGCCCGCCCGAAGAGGGGCTCCAGCGCCTCGCCAGCCATCTGGAACTGCTGAAACCCACCGTCGTCCTGCTTTGCTACGGTTCTGAGATGGCTTTCGAAGGCCTCAGCGACCTTCCCGGTTTCCTCACCGGCTACCGCAACCTTCTGGAACTCATCCGCAAGCAATCCCCGGGCGTGCGCATCATTATTGCCACCCCACCGCCCCTGGAGACCCTCGCCCCTCCGATGCCGGACCAGACGGATGCCAACAAGGACCTTTCCAGCTTCCGTGACGCCCTGCGCAAATTCGCCGGCTCCCAGAACGCCTACTTTGTGGACTGGTTTGAACTCATGGGAGGCATCCCCAAACCCGGCGTGGTAGCGAAGCCTCTCACCGAAAACGGCGTTCATTATACCCGCGAGGGTTATGACAAGCTCGCCACCGCCCTCCTGCAGGGCCTGGGCCTCAAGAGTCCCGCCATTTCCGGCCCGGAACTCGCCCCGCTTCAGAAGGAAGTGCGGAAAAAGGACGAACTCTTCTTCAACCGCTGGCGCCCGCAGAACGAGACCTACCTTTTCGGCTTCCGCAAACACGAGCAGGGCCAGAACGCCAAGGAGATCCCCATGTTTGACCCGCTGATCCAGAAATCGGATGACAAAATCCAGGCTCTCAAAGCCGAGATTCTGGCGGGCGGCAAAGCTC
>DASWXG010000123.1:0-2921 GCA_036405615.1 Prosthecobacter sp.
TTCTTCCGCTTGCCACGTCCTTTCCCGCCTTTCAGGGCAAACTCATGCGCAGCAGCCACGGCCTTGTCCCACCCGGCGCGGTCCAGCTTCCGGCTGGCAAACCAGGCTTCCGCGTTCTTCAGCATTTTGGCGTCGAGCGCCTTCAGGGTGGCGATGTGTCCGGCGTAGCGGGCCTCCAGATATTTCGTCTCCTCAAATCCGGCTGTGTTTTCATCCGGCCGGAAGGGGGCGGGTCTTTCGGCCATCTGAGTGGTGCTGAAGCAGGCCTGCATGGCGTAGTAGTCATGCGTGGGCACCGGATCAAATTTGTGGTCGTGGCAACGCGCGCACTGCAAGGAGTGGGCCAGGAAGGTTTCTCCCACACTGTTGGTTACGTCATCCAGGAACCGTTGGCGGGCGACTTTGGCGACCTCCATGCTGGTCAGTTCCCAAGGCCCCATGCGGAGAAAGCCGGGCGCGATCAGTCGGTCGGCTGCCTCTGCCGGATCTTGAGATGCTGGCATCTCGTCCCCGGCGATTTGTTCGCGGACAAACTCGTCATAGGGTTTGTCCCGGTTGAAGCTGCGCACCACGTAGTCGCGGTAGCGCCAGGTATTGCCGCGTTCATAGTCGTTGGCAAAACCGCTGCTGTCCGCATAGCGGACCACATCCAGCCAATGCCGGGCCATGCGCTCTCCGTAGTGGGGCGATTCCAGCAGGCGGTTGACCAGGCTTTCACAGGCTGCTCGGAAACCTCCGGCGCCGCTGGAATCCGTGACAAAGGCGTTCACCTCCTCCGGCGTGGGCGGCAGCCCGGTGAGATCAAAGGTGGCCCGGCGGATGAAGGTTTGGGGATCTGCAGCCGGCGCAGGCGTGATGCCTTTTGGCATTTTCAGCGCCAGCAGCGCATCCACCGGGTGCTGGCCGGAGACGGGCACTTGTGGTTTTCGGACAGGTTGGTAGGCCCAGAGTGCCTCAGGCTTGTACCGGCGGTTTGCCCATTCCGGAGACAAGGCCCCTTCGGTTTTGAGGGGTACACCGTCTTCGGCGCTCCATTGGTCGGCAGAGGCTTTGGCGATTTCATTCCGGCGTGTTTCTTCGGGCCAGGGGGCCCCTAGCTCGATCCAGCGCCGGACCCACCCCAGTTCCTCGTCGTTCAGCTTTTCGTTTTCCTTGGGGGGCATGGCCTCCCAGCTTTCATGAGTTCGCAGGCTGGCCAGATACAGAGGGCTCGCGTCCGGCTTCCCCGGCACCAGTGAGGTCGATTCGGTGTCGCCACCCTTTTCAACACTCGCCCGTGTACGCATGTCCAGCCCGCCTTTGATCTTCGCAGCATCCTGCCCGTGGCAGGCCAGACATCTGGCCTGGAACAAGGGCCAGACTCTCCGCACAAACAACGCTTCTGCTTCTCCAGCGGATCCGCCTTTTGCAGCCGGCTCAGCCGCAGACAGGCCTCCCATCTGCAGGCCGATGAGCAGCAGTGGCAGACGCGATGACAGAAAGTGGGGGCGGTTCATGGCGCGGGCGGCAAATTCGCCCGCGCTGGCAACGTTGCAAACCGCCGAATCATTCGCCGGGTTCTGCTTTTTCCTCGCGGAGCAGGATCTGGAAGAGATTGTGGTAGCGATCTGTCCAGAGGGGCAATTTCAGCCTGGGCTCGTTAGGCGGCCGTTGGGCTGGCACCGCTTTCAAGAATGCCTGGTTTTGAGTGACCAGGACGTAGTCTGTCGAGTCATCGTCACCATCGGCATCGGTGATGACCCGGGTGGTGTGCCAGCCCATGGCCTCCGCCTGTTTTTCCACCACCGGGGCAAGCATCAGGTAGCTGTTCGTGACATGCACCGCGATGATGCCGTCCGGCTTCATGTGACGCTGGTAGATTTGAAAAGCTTCGCGGGTGAGCAGATGCATGGGAATGGCGTCACCGCTGAAGGCGTCCAGCAGCAAGACATCCAATTGCTGTGCAGGTTGGCGCTCCAGCACCAGCCGGGCATCGCCGATGATGGTGGAAATGCCGGCTCCGCGTCTCTCGGCATCCGACAGGTAGGTAAAGTGCTTCCGCGCCAGCCGCACGACGTCCGGGTTGATTTCATAAAAGCGGAACTGATGCCCAGCTCGTGCATAACAGGCCACCGTGCCTGCACCCAGGCCCACGACACCCACACGGGCATCTGGCTTTCCGTTCAGGCTGCCCAGAGCTTTGCCGATGCCTGTGTCCCTCCCATAATAAGTGATCGGTTCCTCGCGGTAGAGGTCTCCCAGGTTCTGGATGCCATGCACAATCGTGCCGTGGGTGAGAGTCCGGTAGTCATTGTCCAGCCCGGTGTCATAACCTTCCTCCACATGCATCGTACCGTAAAAGTTGCGCACCCTCTCCAGCTGTGGTTCCACTGACAGAGTCGTCCGGCAGAGAAAAAACAGGGCCGGCAGAAGCACGGCGAGAACAGCCGCTTCCGAAAACAGGTGCAGCCCATTCCGGCCGCGGGCACGCAGAAGGCGGATGTTCACCGCGACGAAATAAGCGAACACCAGAAAGTCCACCAGACGGCCTAACCAGATGTTCTGGGCCATGGCTGAATGGAGACTTTGGTAAAGCAGGTGGAGGGTGTGGCCGGTCGGGCTGGCCTTCTCAAAAACTTTCATGGCAATCCGGTCCCCGAGCAGAAGGGCGATTCCGGCCACGGCTGTCAGAATGAGCAACCAGGGAAATGACACCCGCCACAGCCCGAAGATGAGGGCGAACCCGGCGACGGCGAGGCTGACGATCAGCCCCAGCGGCCACTCGGTGAAGGTGACAAAGACCCGCGGGGCCACGAGGCTGACACACATGCCGCCCAGGGCTCCTCCGGCAGACATGAGGAGATAAAACTCTGTCAGACGGGAAGGGGCTGGCTTCAGACGGGCCAGCTCTCCGTGGCAGACTATGCAGATGAGGAACAGGG
>DASWXG010000124.1:0-4113 GCA_036405615.1 Prosthecobacter sp.
TCAACCATCGTATGTTCATCTTGATCAACAAAATCGACGGGATCCAGTTGTGAGCCCACCAATGAGGCTGCATAAACTGATTCTCTCCAGGGCAGTAGTGAAGCGGGATTAACACCTGGGTTCAGGTCCGAGAGGATAGGAACAAGATCACGAATGATTTTCACCATAGCAGAAAAATTCAAACTCGGATCGTGTCCAAGGCGCCAATACAGAAGTCCTATTTTTAAATGGTGACGAACTAGAATATTTCCGTTCCAATGGATTTTATCATAGTCCTTTCCTTCTATAGCAGCGTCGATCAAAACCTCGGAGTTCTGCATTTTTTTAACCAGCCACTCAATTTGTTCATGAACAGTCTTAGCCATATTAAATTATTTTTTCTGTTAAAATAAGAACTTCAATTTGCCATTTATCACTTTCACTTCGCATATGGACTTACCTATATAAAAAGTTGCGAAGCTTTTCAACACACCCTTCTGAGCCAGATCGTAAAGATGATCAGCAAACTGAATATGTGAATTGTCACCCTGATCAATGTACGCTTCCAATCGATGAAGGTTATACTCTGGACTTGCCTGTATGCGGCCTGCCACATCCTTGCTCAAAGCCTCCGGCCCGCGCCCATGCTTGGCCTCCACCACCGCGTAGCCGGGTTCGCGTGTTGCAGCCGTCTCTGTTCCTGATCCAGCCCCCGCTCCTTCTCCGCTACCCACGGCCACCAGTGCCAGCTCTCCTTCCCGTGTGCGGAAGATCATGTCCAGCCCCTGGTTCCCCCGGTAGTGCAGGGACACATTCACCAGTTCGTAGTTGATCCCCCGCATCTTCTCAAACGCGTGCACCAGCCCCTGGGCCTCTTCGTGGGTTTGCGCTCGGTTCACCAGGTTTTTCAGGGCGTTGCGCTGCTCTTCGCCTCCGTAGTCTTCCACGGTGCCGGGCAGCTCAAAAAGGTTGTCGCACATCTGCTCGTTTTCCAAGACTTTTTGGAAGTCCGCCGGGCTGTAAAGGCGCACCGGGCCCGTTTCCACCTCCATCTCCCCATTGGCACGCGCTCGCGCCACCACCACCGCGATCTGCGACTGCCCGCCCACCTGCACAGGGTGGGTGATGAAGTGCTCACGCTCGCCCTCCAGGCCGTTGCGTGTGAGCGCCACATGCCCCTCACGCACGATCTGGTCAATGTGCGGACGCACCGCATCCAGCGGACTGCGAAACGGCGTGTAGGTCTGGCCGGTGCTGTCCAGTTCAGTGTGCTTGCCTTTTTGCCCCTTCCACCAGTTTTCCTGCAGCGTCAGCCGCCCGAGCAGCGGGCTGACCACCTCGCGCAGATTGCTCATGCCCGGTGGAGTGGCGCTATAAGCCGGCCCCAATGTCAGCGAAGAGAGACCTGAAAGCTTCGCCTGCACCTCGGCCATGCTCTGACGCCGGGGAGCCATGCCCATGCGCCGCGTAGCCTGCACATCCACGCTGAATTCCGACGCGGGGTCGAACCCCTCTGCCCAGGTGCGCAGATCCCTTTGCTGCTCGGCATTGGCCCAGGGATACTTGGCCAGCAGGATCTGGAAACGCTCCTCCGGGCTGCGTGCAGCATCTCGGGCCACCGCATCGGCCTCAGCAAAGCCGATGAATTGCTCGCTCATTTTAGCCAGGAGCTGCTTCTCCTGGAAACGCGCCGCCTCAGGCGAAATCGTCCCCTTTTTAAACAGCAGCCCCTCACCCGTCACATGGGTCGCATCCACCCGGCCGTCCCGCTCCGCCGCACGCCGTGCGCGGCCCAGCAGCAGGTCCACCTGCCGGTCAAGATCCGCCGCGCTCTCCGGCCTCAGACCTAACCGGATTTGCAACTGCGCCAGCGCATGCCCCAGCAGCAGCTTCATGTCACGGAACACTGACGGCCTCTTCAGCAGTTCCGGCCGCCTCTCCGTCTCACGGCCCATGATCTCCAGGCCTATCCTCACCGGATCGCCCTCCAGGTGCGCATACGCCGGGTCCTGCGCCACCGCAGCATACACCTCCGGCTGGTTCAGCCGGATCTTCTCCACCAGATGCTTGAAGTTTCTCAGCGCCCTGCCGCCCGCCGCCAGCACCTGGGCCAGACCGTCATGACCCACCGTCTCATGCAGGAACACACGGTGCACCGCCGCACGCGCACTCTCCCCGGCCTTCGGCTGCACCTGCCCCGCAAACACAAAACTGCGGTTTGTCAGCGGATCATAAAAACCCTCGCCTGAAAGAATAGCCTCCTGTTCCTCTGGTGAAAACTCCCTTCCGCGTTCTTGCAGATAAGCCGCATCCGCCAGCAACTGCCGGCCGCCTTCCAGCACCCGCCCGTGCCGCCCGGTCACACCGGGCATTGCCTGTTGCAGCGTACGACTGGCCCGCTGCACCAGCTTTTGCAGACGTCCCGGCTCAGCATGAGAGGCCTGCCCCAGCGGCACACCGGGCGCCTGCACCGCAGCATCGTCCTGCCGCAGACCATGCTGCTGGACAAAGGCGTCCACATCCGGCTTCCGCATGCCCGTCATCACCGCCATTTGCGATTCCTTCGCCGTCATCTCCCGGCCGCCCAACATCACCTGCCAGGTGCCGTCCGGGTTGCGGTCTAGCACCTGCACCGCCTCTCCACGCGGGGCCTTGCCCTCCCACAAAGGCACCGATGCCACAGCCTGAGCAGCAGCAGAACCCACGCCCGGCGGCGCGACACCAGGTTCAGCATAATGATGTTTTACACTATTCTCATCCACGCCTGAAACCTGTCCGGCGGGTGAAGCCCCCTCCACCGCGCCGTTGAGCGGAAGAGCCTCCGTCACCGTACCCGCTCCTGGGTTCCCACCGCCCGGCAGGGCCTGAGCCGTCACCAGCGGATGTTTTACATCATTCACCGGCATCGCATTCACCGGCCCGGGCAGTTTTGCCTCTGCACCGGCGAGCGACTTCCCGTCCACAGGCAATACCGCCCCCTGGGCCTCGCGCAGCGCATTCACCCCGGTGTCGGCAGCCGCCAGTCCAGGCGAGGCTGCCCCTCCTTTTCCCATCCCGGGTCCGGGTCCGGCCACCTTCCCCAGCGCACCCATGGCCGCCACCGTCTTCATGATTTCCGGAGAACTGCGGATAAAGTCCGCCGTCACCTCCGCCACGTTCGCCTGGGGGTTCGCCGCCAGCGCACTGGCCAGCTGGTTAAAATACTCGTCCGGCATCTCCATCACCCCGTCCACTGCCATGTCACGCACGGCGTTACCGGCACCCGCCAGACGCGGAAACTGCTGGCTCCACGCCGCACGCGCCGCCGCCTTCACCGCCGGATCTTTCACCGCCAGGTCCAGCCCCTTCTTCATCCCCGCACCGCCGCCCAGGCGCGCACCTGCAGCCGTCAGCACCGCCGTGGCGATGCCACTGCCCACGGCATAGGGAGCCGTCGCCCGCCAGGCCTCCTCATGCCCCTTGCCCTCCGCACGCAGCTTGCCGTAGGCATCCGCATACACCTGCCCCGTGCTCTGCGCCGCAGCCAGCGCCGTATTCAGCAGCATGCCCCCTTTGGCAATGCCGCCCAGGCCCACTTGGGGAATGATGTTGCCCAGCAAAGCCGTCGCCTTCAGCCCCGTTGTGTCTAGGCCGCCCTTCACCTCCAGCCCCGCGCTGATCTCCTGGTTGCTCCGGCTCCAGTCTGCCGCCAGACCGGACAGCACCTCGCCCGGATCCACCCCCAGCGCCTTGCCCGCCAGACCGGAAAAAGGCATCACCTTCTGCATCATGCCAGCCACCCCCAGCAGGGAGGAACCCACACTGCCGGCGGCAGAGACCAGACTCCGCGTAAACGTATCTGCATGCTTCGCCCAGCCAGGGCGGTTCTTCATTTCCCCCACATACTTCAGCACCTGGTCCTCCATTGGCAGCTTGGTAAAACCCGTCCTGCCCCGGCTCGCCTGGTCCTGGCCTATCTGCTCCTCCCGCCATTTCATGAAGGAAGGCAGCCCCGGGATGTCCCGTTCCGCCCAGAGAATGGGGGCCATCTGCGCCGCCCACTGTCGCTGCACCTGCGGCCACTGGCGCAGGGCCTGCGCCTTCGCCTCTGGCGAGGCATCCCGCATCCCCTCCACCGCCGCCTTGTACGCCGCC
>DASWXG010000125.1:0-4510 GCA_036405615.1 Prosthecobacter sp.
GCCTGGCAGATCTCCGAAGCGGACAAAGGCGGCAGCCGGAGACTCTCGGTAACCCTGGGTTTCGGCGCGCATTCCGAAACTTTTTATTCCGAGCCGCTGAAGCTGCCTGCCGGTGAGTGGAAACATCTGGCGGTAACTTACGATGCCGCAGGCCGCGTCTGCTTTTACAGCAATGGCTCTCTTTTGAATGCCGTCTACAAGCCCGGTCTGGGAGCCATTGTTCCCGGTCCCCGTCTCCTGCATCTCGGAGATCGCATCGGCAGCAACTATGGCGGCTTTTCCGGTTTCGTGGATGAAGTCCGCATCTGTGAAGGGGCTCTTCTTTTTCAACCTGTCTCGCTCGCCATCCAAAGCAGCCGCAAGGTCTGGCAGCGCATGGAGAGCGCCGCCCCGGTGGAACTGGTCTGCACGAATCTCCGCCGCCAGAATGTCAGCGGTGCCAGCCTGCGCCTGACCTTCGCGGGCAAAGAGCAGACCTTCCAGCTTCCCGAGCTCAAAGCCGGCGCACGCCACAGCATCAAGTTCAGTGTGGACACCGCGCTGAAACCCGAAAGCTACACGCTGGTCGCACGCTTGGAATCAGGAGCGGCGACTTCGGAAGAGCGTGCTGAGTTTCGCATTGTCCCCCGCCCTTCTCCTCAGATGCCGGTGGTGCTGTGGGGCACCGGCGACATTCCCCGCATGAAGGACATCGGCTTCACCCACTTCCTCGGCATCCGTGCGGGACGTCCGGGGGAAATCTGGGAAACCCGCACCGATAACCAGAAGACACCGCCGCCCGACAAACCTGAAG
This sequence comes from Prosthecobacter sp., assembly GCA_036405615.1. GTDB lineage: Bacteria > Verrucomicrobiota > Verrucomicrobiia > Verrucomicrobiales > Verrucomicrobiaceae > Prosthecobacter. The sequence continues at coordinate 794 of DASWXG010000125.1, forward strand.
AGATCCAGACCCAAATGGAACGACTGGACAATGCCCTCGCCGAGGGTCTGAACGTCATCACCACTCTGTCTCCGGGTAACTTTGCGGAAACTCAGCCGGGCATGCTGCAAGTGGACCGCAGCGGCAAGCCCTATGCCAAAACCGCTCTCAATGCCTCCCAGCCTGAACTGCCTCTGTTCTTTGAAAAAGTCGGCCGCAGTGTCTCCCGTGCCTATGGCCAGCATCCCGCCTTCGCTGCCGGACTGGTGAGCACGGAAGTCCGCGATGCTTCGCAGCCATCTTTTGATCCGGTGAATGTGGAAAACTACCGCAAGTTCGCCAATGCGGACATTCCTGCTGAAGTCTCCCACCGCTGGGGTGTGGACTGGACCAAGCTTGCAGGTTTCCCCGCCGACCGGATGATTCCGGAAGATCATCCCATCCTTAAATACTACCGCTGGTTCTGGACCGTGGGCGACGGCTGGAACGGGCTGCACAGTTCTTTGAACAAGGGATTGAAAAGCCATGTCCGCCGCGACTTCTGGACCTTCTTTGATCCCGCCGTGCGGCAGCCCAGCATCAGCGGTGCGGGTGGCAACGTGGATGTGCTGGCCCACTGGACCTACACCTACCCGGATCCGCAGCGGATCGGCCTCTGCACCGACCAGCTCCTGGCCATGAGCGAGGCCAGCGGCAGACGTCAGCGGGTGATGAAGATGACGCAGATCATCTGGTACCGCAGCCAGACAGCCCCCCTCAAGGCCGGACAGCCGCATGAAACCGTGGCCTGGGAAGATCATGATCCCGATGCGGCTTACATCACCATCTCGCCCATGCATTTAAAAGAGGCGTTCTGGACCAAGATTTCGCGGCCCATCGAAGGCATCATGTATCACGGCTGGGAGTCCCTCGTGCCCAACACCACACCCAGCCTTTATAAGTACACCAACCCGAACACGGTGCATGTGCTCAAACAACTGATCCACGATGTCATCCGTCCTCTCGGCCCCACGCTGATGAGCCTGCCGGATGAACGCGCCGAGGTGGTCATGCTGGAAAGCTTCACCTCGCAGATGTTCGCCCGGCGCGGCGGTTACGGTTCTAATATTGGATGGGCTGCGGATGTCTGGATGGCCCTCCAGCATGCCCATGTTCGTACAGATATCCTGTTTGAAGAGACCTTGGTCAAAAACGGCCTCAGCGGACGCAAGATCCTGGTGATGGCCGACTGCGATGTCCTGACCGAACCTGTGGTGAAACGCATCCAGGAATGGCAGAAGAAAGGCGGCAAGGTCATCGCGGATGAAAACCTCTGCCCCGCGTTGAAGGCAGACCATGTGCTGACCAACTACAAGCGTGTGAAAAAAGCGGCCGAGGACAAGGCGCATCTGCTGCAACTGGCGGCCGATCTCCAGCCGCGTATCGCCGCGCTCGGCCATACACCGAAAGTGACGGCCGACAGCCCGGAAGTCATTCTCCGGACCCGCCGTTTTGGCGATGCCCTGTATGTCTTCGCCATCAATGACCGCCGTGAAGCCGGGACCTATGTGGGGCAGCACGGCCTGGTTTTGGAAAACGGCCTGCCTACCAGCGCCACACTCTCACTCACCCAGGACAATGCTACTGTGTATGACCTCACCCGCCAGGCCCTGGTGATTCCTCAACGCGACACTCCGGGCAACCTCACCTGGAAGGCGGATCTTGGCCCCTGTGACGGACGCATCTTCATGGTGCTGCCCAAACCCTTGCTGGGTTTGAAAGCCGAAGTTCCGCAAACGGCCAAGTGCGGCCAGACCGCCGAAGTGCGCATCAGCCTCACCACCACGCAGGATGCCCCGCTGAAAGCCGTGGTTCCACTGAGCGTGGAAATACGCGACGCCAATGGCAAAACCGCCGAAGGCAGCGGGCATTATGCCGCCGAAAACGGCATCCTCGCCCTGCCGCTCGCCATTGCCATCAACGACGATCCCGGCACCTGGGAGATCCGGGTCAAAGAACTGGCCTCCGGCATGGAGAGCACTCAGTGGATGGCGGTAAGCCGCTAAGAGACCGTCTGAAAAAGCTTGGCAGAACGTCCGGTTCCAAGGAGCGATACTTGCCCAATCGAGCGTTCCTCTCCAAGCCGTGACTTTCGCAAGTCAGGCTCCTTGCCTGGGGCCTTTTGCAGACTGTCTGCAAGCCCCCAGTGTGCAACCTGCCATTGCAAAACGCGAGGCATTCGCGTTTTGCAGCGGATGTCGGTATAGATGGCGGAGAAAGAATTGTGGCAAGGAAGTTGCTTGAGGTCCGCCATGGCACCTTCCCAAGTGCTGTAGTAAAACCTCACCTAAAAATCCCATGAATGAATTGTTCTTCCTTAGCCGCTCCTTTGTTGAATTTGGCCCTTTCCCGGCTGCAGAGCTGGTCAGTTTTCACGAACGCGGTCTGCTGAAGGATACCGACTATGTGCGGGCCGAAGCCTCTGAGGAATGGGTTCATATCTACGAGTGGGCCGCTCCAGCTTCCGCTCCTGCACCCGTCATTCCGAGCGAGCCCGCCCCTGTAACTTCCGTGGTGGCCCCCAAAGAGAAGAAGGCTGCCGCCAAACCCAAGGCCGAGGCTGCGAAAAAAGCGGCCCCAGCCAAAAAGGCTGCCAAGAAGAGCGCGTGATAGTCCATCCGCGAGGCGGCTTTATCTTCTTGCCTTGCCTGCCAGCGCCCCGGTAGAACACGGGGCGCATGTCCTATTTATCCCGCGAGGCCACCGTTGCAAAACCGGGTTTCTCACGCTGGCTGGTGCCACCGGCGGCCATTGCCGTCCACATGTGCATCGGCCAGGTTTATGCCTTCAGTGTCTTTAACAAACCGCTCAGCCTGGACCTGGGTGTGGCCGTTTCCAGCGTCAACTGGGCCTACCAGATTGCGCTGATGATGCTGGGCCTTTCGGCCGCAGTCTTTGGCAAGTGGGTGGAACGCTCCGGCCCGCGCAAGACGATGGTGGCCAGCTGTCTGTGCTTTTGCGGAGGCCTGGTCATCGCTGCGCTCGGGGTGCAGATGAAGTCGCTGCCCCTGCTGCTTTTCGGTTATGGTTTTGTCGGCGGCATCGGACTCGGGCTCGGCTACATCGCCCCGGTGTCCACACTGGTGAAGTGGTTTCCAGACCGTCCAGGCATGGCCACCGGCATGGCGATCATGGGTTTTGGCGGCGGTGCGCTAGTCGGCTCGCCGCTTGGCCAGGAACTCATGAAGCACTTTTCAGCCGGAGGCGGCAGCGGCGCTTTTTCTTCTCTGCTGACCATGGCGGCCATCTATGCGGTGTTCATGCTCACCGGGGCAGCCATTGTCCGTGTGCCCGCCGCTGACTGGAAACCTGAAGGCTGGACACCGACGGTGAAGGCCAACAGCATGATCACGCAGGCCAGTGTGTCTGTAGACACCGCGTGGAAGACCCCGCAGTTCTGGTTCCTGTGGACGGTGCTGTGCATGAATGTCAGCGCGGGTATCGGCGTACTGGGCCGTGCGGCCGACATGTGCCAGGACATGTTCGGCGTCAGTGCTGCCATCGGGGCAGGCTTCACCGGCCTGCTCAGCATCTTCAACATGGGCGGCCGCTTCATCTGGTCCTCCACGTCCGACCTGACCGGCCGCAAGGCGGTGTATTGCATCTATTTCCTCCTCGGCGCGGTTCTCTATGCACTGCTGCCCTGGACGCAGGAGACGCAGAACCGCACGCTGTTTGTGCTCTTCACCGCCATCATCA
>DASWXG010000126.1:0-5306 GCA_036405615.1 Prosthecobacter sp.
GGTCAATCCCCATGAGGTGGAGGATGGTGGCATTGAGGTCATTGATGTGCACGGGGTCCTTCACGATGTTGTAGCTGAAGTCATCCGTTTCACCCCACACGGTTCCCGGTTTCACACCGCCGCCGGCCATCCACATGCAGAAGTTTCGCGGATGATGATCCCGCCCGTAGTTGTCCTGCGTCAGGGTTCCCTGGGAATAGACGGTGCGGCCAAACTCGCCGCCCCAAACCACAAGTGTGTCATTGAGCAACCCGCGCTGCTTGAGGTCCATCACCAGGGCGGCGCAGGCCTGATCCGAGTCTTTCACCTGGGCCGCCAGATTTTTGGGCAGGCCGTTATGCTGATCCCAGCCCCGGTGTAAAATTTGCACCACTCGGGTCCCGCGCTCGATCAGCCGCCGGGCCAGGATGGCGCTGTGGGTAAAGCTTCCTGCCCGATGCACATCCTCGCCATAGAGGTCCAGCGTGGCTTTGCTCTCCCTGCTGAGATCGGTAAGTTCAGGAACGCTGGACTGCATGCGGAACGCCATTTCGTACTGGGCAATGCGGGTCTGGATTTCCGGATCTCCCACACGGGCATGGTTGATCTCATTGAGCTGGTTCAGCGCATTGAGCATGGTGCGCCGGTCGCCGGGATTCACGCCGGGCGGGTTCTTCACAAACAGCACCGGATCTCCCTGGCCACGCAAAGCGACCCCGGTGTACTTGGTGGGCAGAAAACCGCTGCTCCACATGCGGGTGAAGAGCGCCTGGGCATTGCCTGTAGCAGGGAAAGAAGGGGTAAAAACAACAAAGGCAGGCAGGTCATTGCTCTCGCTGCCCAAGCCGTAAGCCAGCCAGGAACCAATGCTGGCCTTGCCCGGCACCTCATTGCCAGTCATCACGAAAGTGCAGGCCGGATCATGGTTGATCGCGCTGGTATGCACAGATTTCACCAGCGCCAGTTCATCCACAATTTTCGCAGTGTGCGGCAGCAACTCGCTCACCCAGGTGCCGCTTTGGCCGTGCTGCTGAAACTTGAAGATCGACGGGGCCACCGCCAGCCGGGACTGGCCGCTGGTCATGGTGGTGATGCGCTGGCCGTTGCGCACACTTTCGGGCAGGTCTTTGTCAAAATGCGCCTGCAACTGCGGCTTGTAGTCCCACAAATCCAGCTGCGAAGGCGCGCCGTTCATGTGCAGGTAGATCAGCCGCTTGGCCTTGGGAGCAAAGTGAGGAAGCCCCGGCAAGGGCGGATGCACCATCCCCTGGGCAGGAGCGGCCGCCGCAAAATCCCGCCCCAGCATGGAAGCCAGGGCAATGCTGCCAGCGCGCAGCCCCGTCTGGCCAAAGAATTGCCTGCGGGTCTGAGCGCGGTGAAAGTCCAGAAGCGGGTCCATGCAACGGTACTAACGGGCACTCACCGCCCTGGCTATCCTGCGGCAGAAAAAACCAAAACGCCAGCCGCCTCCTCCTTCCGCTGTTTTCGGCGATCCCCAAAGAGCGCGCGAACAAAACGGCCTCCAGTGTCCGTATGGGATTCTCCATGCCCATGCCACACTTCCGCCATGCTTTCGCGCCCCTGTTTGCAGCTTCTCTGCTGCTTCTCTCCCCAGGTCTTGCCAAGGCCGAAGAAGGTTTTGTCCCCATGTTCAATCCCAATGACCTCAAGGGCTGGGTGAACGCCAACTGCGCCCCTGAGACCTGGAGCATCAAGGACGGTGTCATTTCCTGTACGGGCAAACCCACCGGCGCGCTGCGCACGGAGCGCCAGTATGAAAACTTCATCCTGGAAGCCGAATGGCGGCACCTGAGCGACGCGGGAAACTCCGGCATCTTTGTCTGGGGCACTCCGATCAGCTCCCCCGGTGTCCCGTTTCTGCGCGGCATTGAAGTTCAGGTGCTGGACCACGGCTACATGAAAAAGGCCGATCCCAAAAAGCCGAAGTGGTTCACCACTCACGGCGATGTGTTCCCCATCCACGGAGCCACCATGAAGCCCCATGGCGAGAGCAACGGCAAACGCAGCTTTCCCAGTGAAGACCGCAGCAAACCCAGCCCGCAGTGGAACCACTACCGCATTGAAGGCCGCGACGGCCGCCTCACCCTGGCCGTGAACGGCAAGGTGGTCAGCGGTGGAGACGACTGCAACTACCGGAAAGGCTATCTGGCGCTGGAATCCGAAGGTGCTCCCGTGGAGTTCCGCAATGTGCGCATCAAAGAACTGCCCTCCACCCAAGCTGGCCCGGAGGTGACCGCCCCAGAAGACCTGGGCTGGAAAGCCCTCTATACCGGAACCGACCTTCGCGGCTGGAAAGTGCCTGCCGCAGCCCCTGCCAAGTGGACCTCCAGCGACTGGCAGATCAAACTCACCACTGACACAGCCGGCTCCGCTTTGTGGACCGAGCAGTCCGTGGCTGATGGCGAGGTCATTTGCGATGTGAACCTCCCAAAAAATGCGGACCTCTCCAAAGCTGTGGCCGGTCTGTATGTCCGGGGCCAGGAAACTCCCCTCGTCGTCTTTGGCCAGGGCAAAGGGGCCGTCGTGCTGGGCGCAGAAAAGGTGAAGACCGGCAAGTGGTACCGGATCAAGGCCACCCTGAAAGGCAAAGCCGCAAAAGTGGTCATCACCGAGGCTGAAGATGCCAATCCACAGGCTTTCGAAGTGTCGCTCGACCAGGCAGGCGAAGGCGCTATCGGCCTCGCAGATCTCGGTCAACCGGCCGGTTATGCGAATGTCTACCTGCGCACACTGGGCAGCAAGGAGTGAAAGGCGATCTTAATCCCGCCTGCTCAAAGTGATGAAAAACGAACGTTGCCCGACTTTGGCTTTGGCCTCTGGCGAAATGCCGCTAGTGTAACGGTCTGTTTCCGTCCCTTCACGCCGCTGTGGTGAAATGGTAAACACAGCGGACTTAAAATCCGCTGGGAGGTAACTCCCTTGCCGGTTCGAGTCCGGCCAGCGGCACTCTGGCAGGCATCACATGCCCTGCCGCAGAGGATCGAGCTTCACAATGTGAGCAATGACGTCTTCGATGGAGTCGGTCAGCAAGAGAGTGTGGGCCATGTCCAGGTCTCCCGGCTTTTTGCCTTTGCGTTCGCTGGCCAGCTGTTGCAGCAAGGGCCAGACAGGTTTGTGTTTAACACCAACCTCGCCAAAGCCGCTGCGGTTCCAGTAAGCGGAATCCAGCAGCACCATCGGCGTGGCCGGGCCGTAGGTGGCATAGTAGTTCTGGCAGGCATCCTGGAAGATCTCCTGCACAGTCCCGGCATTCCCTTCTGCAAAGATGACCCCGTGGGTGGCCACAGCCAGCAACCCTTCTTCACGCAGGCTGTTCTCAAAGTATTTGGCGATGTGAGTGGCAAACACATTCGGCGGTTCATGGCCGTAGAACCAGGTCGGAATCCCCACGCTTTCTCCGGCGGTTTTGTCCGGGTCAGAGAGGAATCCATTCAGGATCCCGACCGCAGGGGCCAGCCACTCTCCGCTGTTCCAGCGCGGCGAGCCAGGCTCCACCGGCTCCACTTTCGGCACCTTTTCAAGCGTTCTCACAGCCGCCCGCAATTCGTCTTCCGGCCGCTTGTGGAAAAAAGCCCCGAGATTGCCAGCCTCCATCGCTCCCGGCCCGCCGCCTGTGGCGACCAGATACCCTTCCCGGCCGAGGTGCCAGGCCAGCAGCGCGGCGCGCATGTAAGGAGCGTCCTCGTCCGAAGGCTTGCCATCCGGCAAAGCCTTTTTCTCCAAACGCGGCAGATCATGCCCGCCCATGATGGCGACGACCTTTTTCCAGGTGCTTGCATCCGCCGGACTGGGTTTCAGGTAGTCCAGCAAGGCGTCTTCCTGGGCAAAGTCATGAAGCCGGAAAAGCAGTTCATCATCCACGCCGAGATCCGTCCTCTTCTTTTTGCTCACCTCGTTCATGGCCGTCATGTAGCAGAGCCAGTCCCGGCAGTTCCGGTAGGACTCGGGGGTCTTCGCATCAAACCGGTCCAGCAAGTCCGACCAGCGGTAGAGCGTGGTACGAAACGGATCGAAATCCAGCCCCGGCCGCGGTGGGATGATCAAAGCGCCTGACCGGGCAGCACCGGATGCGAGACGCGGCCCGAGGACACACCCCAGAAACGAGGTGGTCGCAGCCATCACTTCGGGCCCGAGAATATCATCCAAGGTCACGAGGTCCAGTCCCTGAAGGATCACGCGCTCCCAGGTTCTGCCCGGCAGATTCAGATAGGTCTCAAGCTTTTCCAGACTGTCGATTTCGATCTTTTGTGTGACCATGGTGTGCGGGAACCTGGGCAGATTTGGGACTTGTCGCAAATCTTTGTGCGGGCATCCCCCACGCATTGCAGGCTGGTTTCCTAAAGGGACCAGCAAAAGCTGCCCCCTCATGCAGCGTTCAAAAGACCTTCCTCGCATGTCATTCCCGCCCCCGAAAGAATTCCGCCTCGCCATGCTGGGCATGATTGAAGGCAACGGCCATCCATACTCCTGGAGCGGCATCATCAACGGTTATGATCCCCAGGCCATGGCCGCCTGTCCCTACCCTGCCATTCCGGCCTACCTGGGCAGACAGCCTCTGGAATCGGTGCGCATGCCAGGTCTCAAGGTCACCCATATCTGGACAGATGATCCAGCTGACGCGCCCAAGGTGGCCGCAGCAAGCCTCATCCCGCAGGTGGTGGCCCGGGCTGAAGATGTGATCGGCCAAGTCGATGCCGTGGTCATCGCCACGGACGACGGAAATGACCATGTGCGCCGCGCGCAACCGTTCGTGGAGGCTGGCCTTCCGGTATTTGTAGACAAACCCCTGGCCACAAATGTTGCCGATCTCCGGCAGTTTCTGCAGTGGCATCGCGAAGGCAAAATCCTGCTGTCCACCAGCGGCATGCGGTATGCCCCGGAGATGCAGCTTTTCGAGGCGCAGCGCAGCACCTTGGGAAACCTGCGCTGGATCACCAGCTTCACGTGCAAAACCTGGGAGCGTTATGGAATCCATGCCCTGGAAGCGGTGGAACCTTTGTTAGGCCGGGGGTTCAAGGCCGTGCAAGCCCAGTCCGATGCGGGCGGGGATGTCATGCAGGTGACGCACTCCAGCGGAGTTCGGCTCACCATCGGCGCGCTGCATGATGCCTATGGCAGCTTTGGTGCGGTTCATCTTTACGGAACCAAGGGCGACCTGCCGCTGAAACTTTCAGACACCTACCATGCCTTCCGAGGGCAGCTTGTGGCCTTCAGCGAGATGCTGCACACCGGCATCCGTCCCCTTCCCTTTGAAGAAACAATAGAGATGATGGCTGTGCTGATCGCAGGCATCCGCAGCCGACAGG
>DASWXG010000127.1:0-2241 GCA_036405615.1 Prosthecobacter sp.
TCCAAGCTGCTGGTCTTCACCCTGCGCGGTGTCATGGCCCATCTGCTCGCCCATCAGCGGCCGGAGTTTGCCTCCATCTACGCCTTTACGCCCAACCTGCACGTCAGCCGCACCCTGGTCAGCGCGCGCGGCGTGCAGCCGTTTGTGCTCGGGTTTGAAGAAGGTGATCCGGAAAAAGCCATCCGCGATGCCATCGAGATGCTGCGCAAGCTCGGCCATGTCAAAGCCGGTGACCCGCTGGTGATCCTCAGCGACGCCCTCTATGATGGCGTCAACGTGGACGCCATCCTGCTGCGCGACGCCTGAAGGCCAGAGCGGTGATTGTTTCAAGAACAAACGGGACATGGACGGCGTATTCATGCGCCAGCCATGTCCCGTCTTCGTTCTGCCGTTCTCCCGCTTCTCTGGCTTGCCACCACCAGCTCCCCTGCCGCGCCCATTGAGCGCATCTGGCTCAGCCATGCGTCGAACACGCCTGACAAACTTGTGGTTAGCTGGGAAACGGACACCCCGGGGCCTTCCACCGTGGAGTTTGGAACATCTGCAGCCCTCGGCGAAAAGGTGCAGAAGGATGAGAGCGTGACTCTGCACCATGTGGAAGTTCCGCTGGCCGACAAAGGCGGACGGTACCACTACCGCGTCAGCGGCGGCCAGGACGTGTCGGCGGTCCACTCCTTCCAAGGTTACCCTGAAGACACGCTGCGCGTCATCGTTGTGGGTGACTGGGGCTACGCCAAGGTGGAGGATTTCAGTGCCGTGCTGAAGGATGAGCCGCATCTGCTCATCAGCGCTGGCGACAACGTGGCCAGCCTGCATGAGAAAGGCAAAGAGGGCGTGAAAGCCTTCAGTGCGTTGATTGACCGTCAGCCTGCCCTCTTCCGTTCCGTGCCCTTCATGCCCATCCTGGGCAACCACGACCGCGAGGTCACCCCGCGCGGCCCCAAGCCGCCAGCCCATGCTGTGTATGATGTCTCTGCAGCCGCGTATCGTGAATTTTTCGCCCTGCCGGATGATGAGTGGAAATGGCACTTTGATATTCCGGAGTTTGATGCCCGCTTTGTCGCGCTCGATCTCCAGCACATCAGTGACTTCGGCAGCACATGGCAGACCTGCCATCCCTTTGATGCGCAGTCCGAACAGTTTCTCTGGTATCAGGATCTGATGACCCGCAGCCGCCAGGGTTTTCTGTTCACGCTCATCAATGAAAAGCAGACCTCTGTGGAAGGCCAGACCCAGGGGCTGTGGCACGGCCACTTCGGCGAAAGCAGCGCCCTCATCACCGGCTTCGGTTACTTCGCCGACCGCGCCCGGCTGAAGAGCGGACTGCCTTATTACAACACCTGTCTCAAAGGCGATGGCAGCCCCTACAAAGACCCGCGCTCCGAGTTCTTTGCCCAGCAGGACAACTACCTCCTGCTCACCTTCGAACGGGGCAAAGATACCGTGCAGATCGAGTTCAAGAACATGAAGGGTGAAGTGCTGGACACGACTCGGATTCCCAGGCGGAAGCTGTAGCCAGGTCTCCATTCACGGATGACGGCATGCCATACTTTCCGGACGGAAGTTTCCTTTCTTTCTCAAAGACGGACCGCCTTCCCCGTAATGTGAGGCATGCCCGAGAAACCCACTCCCCTGCCCCGCCTGCGGCCGCTGCTGCTGCTGCTGTTCATCTTCGGCCTGACAGGCGGCCTGGTGCAGGCCGAGGTCAAGGTGGAGACCAACCTCCGGGTGGCCATGCGTGACGGTGTGAATCTGGCCACGGATGTCTATCTGCCCGTGAAGGACGGAGCCGTTGTCCCCGGCCGCCATCCGGTGATCCTGACCCGCCTGCCGTATAACAAAAACGGTGCCAAAAAACTGGGCGAATACTATGCCGAAAACGGCTACGTCTTTGTCGCCCAAGACTGCCGCGGCCGTTATGCCAGCGAAGGTACCTGGCACTGGATGACCGATGACGGGCGGGATGGCGTGGACTGTGCAAAATGGATCGGCCAGCAGCCCTGGAGCAACGGCAAAATCGGCATGATCGGCACCTCCTATGTCGGCGGCACCCAGCATGCCATGGCGCTGGAAGGCGCACCGGAACTGGCCACCGTCATCCCGGTGGACGCGGTGTCGAACTGCGGTGTGCAGTCCATGCGCAATGCCGGGGCCTTTGAGATGCGTTTCTGGAACTGGATCATCCTCAATGCCGCGCGTGGCAGCAACGCCGCCAAGGACCCTGCCACCGCCGCCGTGCTG
>DASWXG010000128.1:0-2159 GCA_036405615.1 Prosthecobacter sp.
GGATGCCGAAGCTCTCGCACACATCTGCGATGATCTGCCCATCGCCGCTGGGACTGGTCAGAATGGTGCCTGGGATCTGAGGAAACCACTCCTGATGCGTCCAGGGAAACAGAAACAGGCGGTTGTGCCAGAACCCCCAGATCAGCCCCTTCCGCTGCGAGTCAAACACCCCCGCCACATCCCGGATCTCCCACCGTATGGTCATGCCGATGGCACGCATGATCCATGCGATGATTTTGCCGGCGGACTTGATGCGGATTTTGGCCATGTTGAGTGTCTTCCCTTCACATCAACCCAGCCCGGCCGCCATCGCAACCTTTTCACAGGCGGACCTTGCTGAAAAGACGACTTCATGGCACAGTCAGGCTGTCATGAGCTTTCTTGCCGGGCAGCCCAGCATCGTCAACCAGACGGCCTTCAATATGGACCGGTGGGAGGAGGTTTGCCGTGATCCTGAACTGCGCAAGCATCAGGGACGGATTGAGACAGACCGCTTTGGAGGAGTCATCATGTGTTTTCCCGCAGACTATTCACACGGCGGCTGGCAGGGGGATATTGTGACCGCGTTGAACAACCTCATGGAAGAAGGGCGCGCCACAGTCGAAACTCCCATCTCCACGCCTGAAGGCGTCAAAGTGGCCGATGTGGCCTGGGTTTCTAAAAAGCGCCTGCTGAAAATTGGCGGGCGCAAGGCCCTCTCCGCCGCTCCAGAAATATGCGTTGAAGTGGTGTCGCCCTCAAACACTCGGAATGAGATTGAGGAAAAGAAGCGCATCTACTTTGAGTCCGGTGCCAAGGAAGTCTGGATCTGCGACCGCCAGGGGCAGGTGCGGTTTTATGCCCGTGCCAAGCCGAAGACCGGAGCGCTCGGCTCGGCGTTATGCCCTGAGATGCCCAGCGCCTTGGGTTGAGGTGTGCAGGCAGACTGGCTCTCAGCGGCCTGTTCGGTGAATCGGAACGTCCCTTTCGATGCAAAAAGAAAAAGGCGGGAGATGCCCTCCCGCCTTTGTGACAAAGTGTTGATATCAGGCCGGTTCCACGGATCACGCCTGTTTCTTGCGCATGAAGAACATGCCCAGCAGCGTCAGCGAGCCGAGACCAAAGGCTCCAATGCCAGAGGGGAATAGAAAGGTTTCATCGGTCGAGCCGTCCACAATGATGGCGCTGCCCTGGACGTCGCTCTTCAGGTAGCGCACCTTGATCTCAGGATCCTTGACCAGGCCCTCGTTGGCATGGGCGGAGAAGAAACTGGAGGTCACCTTGAAGTGCTTGGTCACTGGCGCTCCGCCTTCCGGCGTGAAGGAGGCGTCCATGCTGTAGCTGCGGGAGCGTTTGCCAGACTTGTGGGACTCACCGCCTTCGATCATGCCAGGGACCGTGATCCCCTCCTTGTCCAGCTTGGCCAGACGTTCCTTGTCCTTGTGGCCGTAGAAGGTGAGGAAGGGGCTCGCAACGACCGCGATGGCGGCAATGATTTTGACCTGAGTGGATTTTCCCATAAATTTTTAGGGATAGGGCCGTCGTTTTAAACGAGTGGCGGCTGGAACGTCAATAGCGTTCCCTGATGTCCCTAAAAAAATCTGCGAGTCACAGCCAGCCGACTTGGTTCAGCCGCCCAGTCAGTTCCATCTGCTTCTCCAGCTGCTTCGCATACAGCGCCGCGTTTTCCGCGTTCGGCTTGCACCGCGTGGACTCATCCAAAGTCACCAGCTTGGCGCAAAGCTGCTCGTAGCTGACCTTCTCGGTCCCGCCCTGGTTGGCATGCGCATACGCGGCCTGGATGGCGCCTCCCAGCGCCGCTCCTTCGCTGGTGTTCAGGGTCACCACTTCAGCATTGAAACAATCGGCGGCTATCTGGCGCCACACTGGGCTGCGGCTGCCGCCGCCAGTGAGACGGATCTCGGTGGGGTTCATCCCCAGGTCGCGGAAACGCTTCAGCCCATACGCCAGCCCCAGCGTGGCGCCTTCCACCGCCGCGCGGGCGATGTTGGCCGGGGCCATGTTCGTCGGCCGCAGCCCATGGATCACACCGCTGCCATTGGGAAGGTTCGGGGTGCGCTCGCCATTGAGATAGGGGAGGAAGATCACACCATCGGCTCCGACTGGCGCGGACTTCACGGCCGCCTCGAGCTGCTTCAAATCCCAGCGGAACATCTCGC
>DASWXG010000129.1:0-2521 GCA_036405615.1 Prosthecobacter sp.
AGAGCTGCAGTGTAGTCGGAAGCCTGGGACAGGGCCAGGTCTTGCGGGAACGGGTCTGCCAGGATGTCCACGCTAACGGTGGCTGCCGAGGCGTTTTGAGTGAGCAAATGCCAGCGGAAGTTTCGCTGCGCTCCCGACACCAGCTTGAGTCCTTTGCGTTCAAGCTGGGTGATGATGATCTGTTCCAGCACCTCATGGTCGGCATTGGGCAGCACCAGGCCGAGTGTGCGGCAGGCGGAGGCTGGCAGCCCCACCATGAGCGGTTTGCCCTGGGCAGTCACAGCAGCCGGAGTCTCCACGGCCTCACCAGCACTGGTGCTCCGGGGTTTCCAGACACGCCAGGTGGCATCGGGTGAGGGGAGCAGAAGGGTGGTGGCAGCAAACGACATGCGGTGGTGGTGTAACGTCGAAAGTGAACAGGAGTTGCGAAGGAAAAAGTAGTCTGGCCCGTATCTGCACGTAAAGGCTGAAATAGGGCTGGCAGCCGCCCTGCATCCGAAAGTTTGGGAAGCGTCCTGTCAGCGGTGCTCTCGGCTTTCCATCCCGGGAGACACAGTCACTCTTCCATGCGGGCCATGTAAGTGAGCGAGCGATCGTCTCCACGGCGGGCGATGATGATGATTTGGGCGCGCTTTTCACCGACATAACCCGTGCTGGTGATGCGGCGCAGATCGTCGTCGCTGGTCAGGATGCCCTGCATGGCCCGGGCACGGTCGCCGGTGAGGCCCAGCAGGCGGTAGGCTTCGTTGTCCGAAATACGCTGGTCGTCTTCGGTGCCCGGGATGCCGTCTGCCCCGTCACGCCTGTTGACATAGTTTTCCACATCCGTCTCTGAGGCGCGGGTGACGGCAATGAGAGTTTCCTTGAAAGCGGTGCGCAGGTCGATGGTCCCATCCCCGTAGACACTGAAATATTCACGCCACTCAGGCTTCAGGCGGTCCACGACTCCCATGCCGCGAACCAGAAGCATTTCATCCACATTGATGAAACCTTTCTGCCGGGGAAACTCATAAACTCCCTGGCTTTCATAGAATGCGGTTTCGGCACCGTTGCTGCGGACTTCGTCATCGCGGTCCACCCAGTCGGCCAGGGATTCGCTGGCGATGCTGGCTTCGTCGCTGTTCAGCCCCCAGCGGACAAACAGTTCATAGACCGCTTCCCTCAGCCGGTCATCACTGACGTAGTTGATGGGGATGCGCGCGCCCTCGTAGTTGATCACCACATCGAAACCGCTGTCCGGCCCCACCTTCTGTTTCAGTACCTTGTCACCGCGTCTGACATTGGGGTGAAGCCCGACTGCGAGTCCGCTTTCTGCCAGATGCAGGGCACGAAAATCAGCTGCGGCGAGGACGGCTTCTTCGGCGCTGTAGCGGATGTACTCCACCACACCCATGACGGTCACTGACATCAGGAGCAGCGCCCAGACCATGAGCATGAGCGCTGATGCAGGGCGTGCTTTGGCCCGGGTTTGAAGGAAGGTGTTCATTGGCCGCGACCTCCTCCGCCTCCGCCGTTGCCTCCCTGGTTGTTGTTGCCGTTGTTTTGGTTAGACTGGTTGCCCTGGCTGGATGAGGCCCCTGTGGTGCTGGTTCCGGTGCCTGCGATGATTTTGATGGTGGGAACGCTGTAAACCATGCGTAGCGGTGTGGTCCGGTCGCGCATGAGCAACTGGACCTCAATGAGATCCGGCCAGGTGGTGTCTTCCCATTCCTCCAGCCATGTTTCGTCAGCTTCCTTGTAAAAGCGCCATTTGAGCTGCACCACGTCCGGCAGCATCGGCATCCAGTAGCGGCCTTGCTCATCCGGGGCGCTGAGACCGGTTGTCTCCTGCCTCATCGCCATGTTGCTGTCGTCCTTTTGCGGAATCAGATCTTCCCGGGAAAGGCTGAGGTATTGCAGCAGCAGCCCGTTGACATCCGTGGTGCCGTTGGGGTCTGGCCGCAGTCCCAGGATGGTGTCCTCGTAGGAGATGGGGCTGGTGCCAAAACCAAAACAATGGGTGGAGCCGCTGATGGTGAGCTCCTGCGCCGAAGAACCGGGCGTGTTGGGATCCAGCGCCTTGAGAGTCAGGGTCGCCGTACTGGGAAGCGTGGTGAAGGCTTTGCGGCAGAGATCCAGGAAACGGTTGATGGAATCATTCTCACGCTGCAGTTGCTCGATCTGGCTGGCTGCACGTACGCTTCCCTGGATGATGGCAAACAGGGTGCCGGTGATCATGCCCAGAATGGTGAGGGCAATGACCACCTCCATGAGGGTAAAACCCTCATGGTTGCGGCTCTCGGGCAGGGAACGCGGGGCGCTATTTTTCGGCGGGTTTGTAAACATACACGTCCACAGTTTCCTCCCGTTGCTCGTTTCCGGCTGAGTAGGCAGCCACCACCTTCAGATTGTACAGATCATTCAAAGTGCTGCCGCTGGTGGTGGTCAGGGCCACCCGCTCGATGCTGCTGGTATAGGTGACCCCGGAGGCGACATCCGTGGTGCTGAGGGTCATTTCACTCAGAGGCTTCCGCCGCACTTC
>DASWXG010000130.1:0-3737 GCA_036405615.1 Prosthecobacter sp.
ACACCTTCGTCAACGGCCAGCACACCACGCAAGGGGGCACCCACATGGCGGCTTTCCGCGAAGCCATCGTGCAGGAATGCCGCGAGTTTTACAAAAAACAATTCGAGCCGGGTGACGTCCGCACCGGCATCATCGCCGCCGTTTCCGTGAAGGTGCAGGAACCGGTGTTTGAAAGCCAGACCAAGACCAAACTGGGCTCCACCCACATGGAACCTGGCGGCCGCAACCTGCGCAGCCATGTCATCAACACGGTGGTGAAGGAACTGGACAACTACCTGCACAAGAACCCTGAGGCCGCGAAGGCCCTGCAGGAAAAGATTGTCGCCAACGAAAAGGAGAGGAAAGAGATCTCCGGTATCCAGAAGGCGGCCCGCGAATCCGCCCGCAAAGCCAAAGTGCATAACAAAAAGCTGCGTGACTGCCGGGTGCATCTGGATACAAAGGACAAGCAGCGTGAGGAAAGCACCCTCTTCATTACCGAGGGTGACAGCGCCTCCGGTTCCATCACCAAGAGCCGGGATGTGAACACCCAGGGAGTCTTCTCCCTCCGGGGAAAACCGCTCAACTGCTTCGGCCTCAGCCGCAAGATCGTCTATGAGAACGAGGAGTTCTACCTGCTGGCGAACGCCCTTCAGATTGACGAGAACATTGAAGACCTCCGCTACAACAAGATCATCCTGGCCACCGATGCCGACGTGGACGGCATGCATATCCGCCTGCTGATGATCACCTTCTTCCTGCAGTTCTTCCCCGAGATCGTTCGTGCAGGTCACCTTTACATCTTGCAGACCCCGCTCTTCCGCGTTCGCAACAAGAAGGAGACTTTCTACTGCTACAGCGACGAGGAGCGCCAGCGTGCCATCCACAAGTGCGGCAAGAATGCCGAGATCACCCGCTTCAAAGGCCTCGGTGAAATCTCACCGGACGAGTTCAAGCACTTCATCGGACCCAAAATGCGCCTGGAGCCGGTCATGATGCCTGAACACAAAAGCATCAAGGAACTGCTCACCTTCTACATGGGTAAAAACACACCCGACCGCCAGATGTACATCGTGGACAACCTGCGTGTGGAGAAGGAACTGGAGTTCAATGACGCCGAAGAAACGGCTCTGCCAGCCGCTGCCTAAACGGAACTCCGCTGGCCTGAATTCGCCCTTTCCCTGAAGGCTTGTTTTTGCCTTTTCAGGGAAGGCGTTCGTCTTTACACTGGCAGGCCAAGCGCATGACAGTTCAACAAATTCTAGATGAACTGCAATCCCTGGGGCGTGAAAGCTATAAGCGGGTCCTGATGCAGAATCACGGGGTTCAGGAACCCTGCTTTGGTGTCGCCATCAGTGCCATGGCTCCGTTGCGCAAGAAGATCGGCCAGGATTACAGGCTGGCTTTGGAGTTGTACGAAACAGGCAACTACGATGCCATGTATCTGGCAGGGCTCGTCGCCGATGATGCAGCCATGACACGTGAGGATCTGAACCGCTGGGTGGCAAGGGCGTATGGAGGTTCACTTCCCGGTACCACGGTTCCCTCCGTCGCGGCAGGCGGCCCTCATGGGCATGCGCTTGCTCGGGAGTGGATTGGATCTCCCCATCCTCCGGTGGCCGCCGCAGGCTGGGCTACCTGGAGTTGTCTTGTCTCCGTGCTGCCGGACAGCCGGTTGGATTTGGATGAACTGAAAGGCCTGCTTGCCCGCGTCGAGAAGACTCTGCATGCATCTCCGGATGCTGTGCGCTACCAGATGAACAGCTATGTCATCTGCGTGGGCAGCTACGTGCCGGCGCTGACAGACCTGGCGGTAGAGACCAGCGGACGCATCGGCCCGGTGCAGGCCGACCTGGGCAACAATGCTTGCCAGATCCCGGATGCCGCCGCCTACATTAGAAAGGTCCAGGCTCAAGGAAAGCTGGGGAAAAAGCGCAAAAAGCTGAAGTGCTGATCTGGCTGGCTCTCTGAATCATTCTTTTGCGAGGGCTTGACCTGCAGGCGCGTTTTTTTCAGGCTCATTCAAATGCCTATGAACCGCGCCTCACTTTCCTTCCTTTTTGCCGCCCTGACCACCACGGCCATCGCGGGCGACAGCCACCTTGTCTATTTTGGCTGCTACACGAATGCCAAGTCCGGCAGCAAGGGCATCTATGTTTCCAAGTTCAACAGCGGCACCGGGGAACTGAGCGAACCTTCCCTGGCTGTGGAGACCGGCAGCCCCAGTTTCCTGGCCATCACGCCAGATAAAAAGCATCTCTATGCCGTCGGCGAAATGCCTTTGGCTGGCAAAAAGGGGTGCGGGGTCAGCGCCTTCAATGTCAGCCTGCCGGATGGCAAGCTGAGCCAGATCAACCAAGTGTCATCCGTCGGGGCTGGCCCCTGTCATGTGTCTTTGGACAAAACCGCAGGTATGGCCATGGTGGCCAACTACGGTGGCGGCAGCGTCGCCAGCTACAAGATCGGGAATGACGGCAGCCTCAGCGAAGCTGTAACCTTTGTGCAGCATGAAGGCAGCAGTGTGAACGCGAAGCGCCAGGCTGGCCCGCATGGCCACAGCATGAACGTCAGCCCGGACAACCGTTTCGCCTTTGCCTGCGATCTCGGACTGGACAAGGTGCTCATTTACAAAATCGATCCTGCCAAAGGCAGCCTCGCGGCTCACGGTGAAGCCAAGCTTCCCCCTGGCAGCGGTCCCCGCCATCTGGCGTTCCATCCCAGCGGCAAGTTTGTGTTTGTGAACAACGAGATGCTCATGACCGTGACATCTTTCGTCTATGACGCAGAGAAAGGCGCGCTGACTGAGATCGAAACGGTTTCGACACTGCCAGAGGCGGATCGTGGCAAAGAGGGCTTCAGCACAGCGGAGACTGTGGCCCATCCGAATGGCAAGGTGGTCTATGTGTCCAACCGCACGCATGACACGATTGCCGTGTTCGCTTGCGATCCCGCCACCGGCCGGTTGACCCTGACCCAGAACGTTGCAGCCGAGGGGCAGATTCCAAGAAACTTCAACCTCGATCCTTCTGCCAAGTGGATGATCGTGGCGCATCAGAACAGCAATACGGCTGCCCTTTTCAAGGTTGAGCCGGAGACTGGCAAACTCTCCTTCACCGGTAAAAAGATCCCGGTAGGTGGTGCGGTCTGCGTCCGCTTCCTGACCCTGGACTGATCTCAGCCATTTTCGACCATGAGCGGAGCTTTCCTTTCGCCTTCCAACCGTGACAATGCCCGGGAGCGGGCGGATGACCGTCTGATGGAGGAGTATGACGCCTTGGTGGCTGAATCTTCCTATCGCTGGGCTACCGGGCTGCTGGTGGCGGGCATGGTCATTGTTGCCGTGCCCCAGTTGGGGCTTCGTCCCTGGATCTGGTACATTGTGGGAGCCCTGGCGGTGCTCATGGTCATTTTTGCGGTGCGAATGATGTGGCACGGCCGGGTGGGGAACGGCGTGATATGCCTCCTTTGTGCCCTGGCCGTGTTGCCGGGCTGGGTTTTCATCGCGGATGATGCAGTGTCGGCTGGGCAGGACCTGACGAGGATGATCCTCCAGCAGTGGAAGGACAAGTTCGGCGATTGAACCAAACAAAGGTCACTTTGTGTCCCTTTTGAAACCTACGTAATGAAATTGATACGCAGTCGCAAAAATAGATTGCGGTAAAAGGACTTTGCCATTACAGCGGGGCCACGAGCCCGCAGCCTGCGGGTTTTTACCCCCTGTCTGGCTGTGTCCCTGCTTTTCTCCTCCTTCGAAAGCC
>DASWXG010000131.1:0-11395 GCA_036405615.1 Prosthecobacter sp.
AGGCTGACGTTGCGGATGCCACCACACGCGCCTTGGCAGATGTCTGTCTGGTGCTGCTGAACTCCAATGAGTTTGCATATGTTTACTGAACGGCTCCAAACTGCCCTGTTGCGGCTCCTTCCCGTGCTGTCCCTGCTGATGGTGCAGACCGGCTCTGCGCAGCCTGCGGAAAGGCCTAACGTCATTTACATCAACTGCGATGACCTCGGTTATGGGGATCTGGGCTGCTACGGTGCCGGGGACATCCGCACGCCGCACCTGGACCGCATGGCGCGGGAGGGAACCCGCTTCACGGATTTCTCCGTCGCATCACCCTTATGCACCCCTTCCCGGGCGGCCCTCATGACCGGCCGCTACCCGGGGCGTTCCGGTCTGGCGGTCGGCGTCCTGAGGCCCGATGCTGAAAACGGACTTGCCTCCAGTGAGCTGACTCTCGCCGAAGTGGCCCAAAGTGCGGGCTATGCCACCGGCTGCATCGGCAAATGGCATCTGGGTTTCAAACCAGGCATGCGCCCGCTGGATCAAGGATTCGACAGCTACTACGGAGTGCTGCACAACCTGGACCATCACGAGACCGTGGTCTTTGAGAAGGAAGGCGGGATGCCGGTCCTGCGCGGAAATGAAGTTGAAAAGCGGCCGGCCGTTCCAGCAGAGATGACCGGCCTCTACACCACGGAGGCTGTAAAATTCATCGAAGCACATCGGGACCAGCCTTTCTTCCTCTACCTGGGTCATGCGATGCCGCACCTGCCTTTCGATGCCTCTCCGCAGTTCAAAGGCAAATCGGCGCGTGGTCTCTATGGAGACACGGTGGAGGAACTGGATGACAGCACGGGCCGGATTCTGGAGCGCTTGCGAAGCCTTGGCCTGGACAAAAAAACCCTCGTCATCTTCACCAGCGACAACGGACCCGAACGGAAGACGCCGGGCAGCGCAGCGCCTTTGAGCGGCACCAAGCACACCGTCTTTGAAGGCGGTCTGCGCGTTCCCTGCATCGCCTGGTGGCCTGGGCATGTGCCAGCGGATCGCGAGTGCGGCGAGTTTGTCTCCACCTTGGATGTGCTGCCGACCCTGGCGGCCCTTGCCCGCAACAAGCTCCCCCAAGATCTCACTCTGGACGGCAGCGATGTCAGCGCCGTGCTGCTGAATGCAGACGCCCCGTCTCCCCGCAAGGTGCTTTACTCGCTCTATGGCCTGAAGATGAACCGGAAAGAATCCATCCGGGAAGGCTTCTGGAAACTCCATCTCAGCCGTCCCGCCGCCCTCTACAACCTAACGAATGATGCTTCCGAGCATCATGATCTCGCAGGCCAGAATCCGGAGATGGTCCAGAGGCTGTCCAGGCTGGCAGAACACTTTCGTCAGGAAACCGGCATTCCGCCACTCCTTGCCTCGCCCAACCCATGAGTGCTTCCCTTTTTCCCTGCGCAGGTGCCCGTGCCCTGCATGCACCCACCCGGCGTGAATTTGTCTATGGCCTGGGAACGTCGCTAGGCAGCGTGGCCCTGACTTCGCTGATGGCTTCGGAACAGTCCGGACCGCTGGCACCCAAGCCCCAGCAAGTACCTGCGCGGGCGAAAAACTGCATCTTTCTCATGATGGAGGGTGGCCCCAGCCACATTGACTGCTTCGACCCGAAGCCTGCACTGGAGAAACTGCACCTGAAGGAATTTGTCCGCGCAGGCCAGATGAAGTCAGCCATGGAAAGCGGCAAAAGGTACTATGTTCGCAGTCCCTTCACCTTCGCACAGCATGGACAAAGCGGTGCCTGGATGAGCGAGCCCTGGCAGCACCTGCCCACGGTGGCGGACGACCTGTGCTTTTTCCGAGGCTGCCAGGTGGACAGCGTCAACCACCCAACCGCGATGTACCAGATGAACTGTGGCAACCGTTTCGGCGGAGAACCGGCTATCGGCTCCTGGGTCACCTACGGCCTGGGGTCTCTCAACCAGGACCTGCCAGGGTTCGTTGTCTTGCCGGAGATTAGCTATCCCCAGGGTGGCAGCGCGAACTGGAGCAACGGCTTTCTGCCCGCGCATTTTCAAGGCACGCCTCTGCGTTCCAAAGGCAGTCCCATCCTGGATCTAAAACCACCGGTAGGGGTCTCCTCCGCCCAACAACGTGCTAACCTTGACCTGCTGGCGCGGCTGAACGGCAAGCACGCCGAGGAGCATGCCTGGCATGAGGAATTGCAGGCCCGGATGAACAACTATGAACTGGCCTTTCGCATGCAGATGCAGGTGCCAGAAGTGATTGACCTGGAAAAGGAAGATGCCCGCACCAAGGAGATGTACGGCATCGGCCAGGACGCCACCGACGCCTTTGGCCGCAAATGCCTGCTGGCGCGCAAGCTAGTGGAAAAGGGGGTGCGCTTTGTCCAGCTCTATGCGGGCACCTGGGACAGCCACGACTACATCGAACGCGCCCATGGCAACCTCATCCGCCAGGTGGACAAACCCATTGCCGCCCTCATTGCGGACCTCAAACAGCGCGGCATGCTGGAGGACACACTTGTCGTCTGGTGCGGAGAATTTGGCCGAACTCCAGACAATGGCGTCAGGGGCGGCACTCAATACGGACGGGACCACAATCCGAAGGCGATGACGGTCTGGTTTGCAGGCGGCGGTGTCCGGGCTGGCCATACCATTGGCGCCACCGATGACCGGGGCATGGAGGCCATCGAGGAAGTGCATCACGTACGCGACCTCCATGTCACCCTTCTGCGCCTGCTGGGGTTGGATGACAACAAGCTGACCTTCTACCACGGCGGGCGCTTCAAACAGCTCAGCCAGTTTGGCGGCCAGGTGATCGACAAGCTGATTGCTTGAAAACGGAAAGCCGGCCTCAGTTCTCCACGTCGAGAGGATCCAGCGGACGAGTATTTTCGGATCTTGTTTTCAGGTCCAAAACGATTCGGAATCCAAAGTTAGGTTGAGCCTTCGTGCGCCGGGAGAGAAGGCGCGCTTCAGGCAGCATGGCGGCCAGACGGCCGGTGGCCCATGAGCCACCGCGCAGGCAATAGACATTGCCCGGCAGGCCACGCCCAGGTTCCACGCGTGTGGAGGTCCATTCTGAAACATTGCCGCTCATGTCAAAAAGACCGTTCGCATTGGCCGGAAATGATCTCACGGGAGCAGTCCCGGCAAAGGCATCCCCTGAAGCATGCGCCGCCATCTGCACCTGCCAGAAAGGATTCTGCCTTGCTTCAGGCCCTGCAAAGTTGCCCACGGGAACGCTGGACGGCTCCGTGGGCAGCTCCCGCTGAAGATACGGCCCCGGGTCATTTTGAATGCCCGCAGCCGCACTCCACTCCGCATCCGTGGGCAAACGGTAGGACTGCCCTTCCTTGAGCCAGCCCAACGACTTTTCACGGCTGGTCAGCCATGCACAGAAAAACTGGGCCTCGATCTGGCTGAGACCGCAGACCGGGTGGTCCTTCCCCTGCTCAAAGCCCGGGTGCGCCCAGTCTGTATGCACGCCTGCTACCGTCTTTCCAGATGCCGCAGCACGCGGGTCTGCCAGCACGGCCAGACGGCCACCGGAGAGCAGTTCCTTCTCGCTGCTGGCAAAAGCCTGGTAGTCCCTCACGCGAGTTTCATGCGTGCAAAACAGCACCTCTGCCGCCGGCACGGGCACAAACTCCATGCGCAGGGTGTTGCTCCAGGGCTTGTCCCGAGAAGCATCGCGCGCGTCGGCCGCAGCAGGCCGGGACGGATTCCCCGAGGAAGTGGGTCCGTCACTGATCCACGCGCCTACCGCAGCCCCCAGCCCCATCACCAAAAAGGCTGCGGCAATGCTGAGGAAACGCCGGCTGCGGGCTTTCTTCATGTGCCCCTGGCGGTGGTCCTGGGCGATCTTGCCCACGGCAGCAGCCATCTCTTCCACCGAAGCGAGTCTGCGCTGAGGATCATCCGCCAGCGCATGATTCACGATCTGGTCAATCTTGCGATCCAAACCTGTCTTCTCAGACAGCGGCGTGAACTGCCCCATCGGTACGGAGCCGGTGAGCAGTTCATAAAGCAGGACTCCCAGGGCATAGACATCTGCACGTGCATCGGCACGCCCAGCGCTGCGGGTCACCTCCGGGGCCACATAATACGGCGTTCCAAACGTGTCACGCGTCTGGGTAAAATTGTAACTGCTGGAGCTTTCCACCAGCGTCTTTGCCAGACCAAAGTCCGCCACCTTCACCGTGCCATCCGCACCAATGAGGATGTTTGCGGGCTTGATGTCACGATGCACCAGCCCGCGCTGGTGGGCATGCGCAACGCCGGCACAGACCTTCAAAAAGATATCCAGCGCCCGCTCAAGCTCCATTTTTTGGGCACGCAGAAGGCGGCGAAGATCGCCGCCGTCCACATACTCCATGACCAGGAAGTGGCGGCCATTGGCCGTTTCCCCGTGGTCCAAAACTCTTACCACATGGTGATGGCTGAGCTGGGAAAGGGCGGCGACTTCCGCCTCAAACCGGGCCGTGACTTCAGGATCGCGGGTCAACCGCCCTGACACCACTTTCATGGCCACCACCTTCCCCCGGGCGGTCAAAATGGCGCGGTACACTTCCCCCATGCCACCGCCGCCCACCAGCTCCTGGATTTCATAACCCTGGACGTTCAGAGAAAGCGGCTCCTTCTCCTCAATCTCAGCGTCCATACCGGCAAAAAGCTCGCGCTGCAGGCTGCGTGCGACACAGGCCGGGCAGACCCCGCCCACCATCATCTTGGGGGCGTGGCTTTTGCCACACTTTGGGCAGGCAATCAGGCTGGATCCGGAATCACTCAAAGCTGAGGACGCTCATCAGATAACGCAGTTCTTCATCCGTGTCATTCTCGGGAGCCAGGGTGGCAGCCACCTCGGTGCGCAATTCCTCGGCAAACCGGCGGCGGGCGCGGTGCACCTCCAGCTTCACCTGGTTCTCGGTCATCCGCAGGGATTCGCCGATCTCCACGTAGGGCTTCAGCATGTCCGGACAGACGAGGCCTTCCTTCAAAGCATTGAAAACAACAGAGCGGTTACGGCGATCGTAACGCTCCTGCAAACGGCTCATCGCCCGGTGCACCAGCGACCATGCCCAGCGTCTGTCAAACCACTGGTCGGCAGCATCAGGCTCGCTCGGCACATCAAAAACCTCGGCATCGTCCAGAGAAACAAAGATTTTGCCTCCTCCGCGTTTCTGCCGGGCCGCATCACGCCTTACCGTGGTCAGATGGTTGCGCAGGGACTGGCGCAAGTAACTGCGCAGGCGGCCCCGCTCCGGCGACACATTGTGAAGCCCCCCGCCCTGGATGAAGTTCGTCATGAACTCCTGGGTTTCATCCAGGGCTTCTTCCCGGTCACAGCCGAGTGCCCGGAGATAAGTGTAAATGGCGGGCCAGTAGCCTTTGCACAACTCTTCCAGCGCCGCCTTGGAGGCGGCCTCATCTCCGTCACGGGCCATCACCACCTGAGTCCAGGCAGTGACGGGAAACGAAGCGCGAACAGTGGATGCTGGGCGAAGAGACATTCAGAGCTGGAGGATATGCATCATCCGTGCCTGAAGCCTTTTGATCAATACTCCAGTTACCAAATGACAGCTTTCAGTGGCCCTGAACAGCAGCTTTGGCAAGCGCTGTCAGAGTCTCTGTTACGATCTTCGCCCAACAGGGCTAACCATGAATTGCAAATTGCTTGATCAAATTGCCCATCCGTCACGATAGGTCTTTGTCAGCAGCTTGTCAGCCTCGGGGAAATTCTTGAAGCTCAGTTTTTCCGCATCCCATTCCAGAACCTTCGGTTCAAGAGGATCACCGGTGCGGGAATCGATGGGGCCTGTGCAGAAACGGGTGGCGACGTTCCCCAGTTGCACCGTCTCGGAAAGCGGTCCCGCATAGTGGAAACCATCGCTGGTCTTCTTGCCCTCAAGACAGGCATCCACCCAGACATGCCAGTGGCTAAGGCCCTTTTCTTTGGGATACTTGAAGGTGGTGAACTTGTCGGTCGGGTAAAGGCGCGGACCCGCCACGTGCCCGAGCACGAGGTTCCCCTTTTCCCCGATAAACACAGAGCCGCTGCGCGGCAGTTCAAGCTCCGGCGGCATCTGGGCAATCTTGCGTTCCGGACGACGGCCCCCATCGGTCCATGTCACTTTGAGGGTCTTGCCCGCCGTCATGTCATTGCCCGGGAAGACGTACTCCACTTCTTCCGTGGTGGGCCAGATGTGCTTGTTCACCCCGCTGTTCCGCGCCGTGATCGTCAGGGGCGCGTTCAGGCCAAGGGCCGTGAAAACCGGGTCCAAAATGTGGCAGCCGAAATCACCCAGAGCACCGCCGCCAAAATCCTGCCAGTCACGCCAGATGAACGGGTGATAACAAGGTGCGTAGGGCCGCATGGGCGCACCGCCGATCCACAGGTCCCAGTTGACATTTTTCGGCACGGCTGCGCCGGGCAGCGGCTCCAGGGCTTTGTTGCGTTCATTGCCGGAAACGGCCACCCAGGAATGCACTTCCTTGATCTTGCCGATCGCTCCTTCTTTGATCAGACGGGTGCCCAGGCGGTATTCGATGGCCGAGTGAATCTGGTTGCCCATCTGGGTGGCCACACCGGCCTTCTCGGCCTCCAGGCGCATCTGGCGGGCTTCCCACACGGTGTGGGCCAGCGGCTTCTGGCAATAGACGTGCTTTTTCATCCGCAGGGCATCGATGGAAGCCTTGGCATGCATGTGATCCGGGGTGCCCACCGACACGGCATCAAACTTGTCGCCCAGCTGCGCATACATCTCGCGGAAATCGGCAAAGTGCGGCGTGCCCGGAAAGGCTTTGTCCACCTGGTCGAAGCGGCTGCTGTCGATGTCACAAAAGCCGACGTATTTCACCGCAGCGTGAGCCCCGATGTTCTTGATGTCGCTGAAAGCCATCCCGTTCGCCCCGACGGAAACGACCTGGAGCTTCGAGTTCGGATTGGCAGACTTGACCACGGCTGGAAACGCTACCGAGGCGGCTGCAAGGGAGGTGTTTTTGAAGAAGGTGCGACGGCTGACAGGCATAGGCTCAGGACTACGCCGCGCGCCCTGCCGAGATTGCAGCCGACCATTCCCGCATACGCCTCCGCACAGCCTCCAGGCCATTCATGCGAGTGGGCGACAAAACCTTGTGGAATGAGCATCCGACCCAGATTTCAGGCTCTACTTCCGCCACCTCCTCCGGTGTCGAATCCGTGTAAAGATGGCACAAAAGAGCCACTAATCCTGCCACCATGGGAGAGTCCGCCGCCGCCAGGAAACGGCACCTGCCATCCAGCAGTTCCGGCCTCAGCCAAACACGCGAAACACAGCCCGGAACCAGCAGTTCATCCACACGCAAAGTCTCGTCCAAACGGCTGGCGGGGATGAATGAATTCAGAGCTGCCAGACGCTCATGGGGGCTGTCAATCAGGTTCAAATCGGCAATCAGCTCGGCTTGCTTCTCACGCAGGGTCATCTTGAAAGCCTCGTGCAATTCAAGGATTCAGTCACCCTGTTTTACATCTCATAACAGCCTGTTTTCCGCCCCTTTCTCCAACCTCCCAGCTTGCCAGGACGGCAGACCGGAGTATTTGCCGCCATGTCATGGAGGCAGGAAGAAGCGCAGGAACAACAGGAGCGGCTGGAACGTGAAATCTCCAGACGGCGCGCTCGCGGCGAGCCTCTGGAACCGCTGCCAGCACCAACCGGCAGCAAGAAACTCTGCACCAGCTTCTGGGGCCAGGCCTGGAGCCGGCATCTCGAAGCCTTCCAATACTATGAGGCACGCCTGCCTGCCGGCCGCAGCTATCTGCGCAAGGGCAAAGTCCTGGACCTGGACATCGCGCCCGGAACCGTCAGCGCCGTTGTCGCCGGGAGCATGCTCTACGACACCGTGATCCACATTGCCCCGCTGGACAAACACCGCTGGCAGGAAATCGTCCAGAAGAGCCAGAAACAAACACACTCTCTGTTAGACCTTCTGACTGGAAAGCTGGGCGAAGGTTTGCTGCGCATCCTGACAGATCCGCAAGAGGGGCTGTTCCCGCAGCCGGGCGAAATCCGCTTTGACTGCACCTGCCCGGACCATGCGGATCTGTGCAAGCACGCAGCCGCCGTTCTCTATGGAGTGGGTGTGCTGCTCGATGCCAGACCGGAACTGCTTTTCCGGCTTCGCGGCGTGGACCAGACCGATCTTCTCTCCAGCGCAAGCGCTACGGCTGCGGAAGAAATTGGCAGTTCCTCCAACGGCAGCCTCGAAGGCACCGACCTGTCCAGCCTGTTTGGCATTGATCTGGCCCCCGAAACTTCCGTCTCGCAACAGCCGGCGGACGAAAGATCCTGAATCATGCCTGCCCAGGATTTGCCCGGACAGGTTGGCGGCTCTGATCAACGCCACCGTGCCCGGTTCTTACAGAGCCAGGGCAAAGAAGGCAAAGACGATCAGCATGCCCCACCAGAGCACCCAAGTCTGCATGCGACCATAGTCACGGCCACCGCTGGTGTCGCTGGGGATTTCGGTATCAAAACCGAAGAGGCGGGTCTGATGCTTGAAGAAATACACACCGGCCATCAGCGTGCCGGCAATGCCGATCCAGGCCAGCACTTTGAAAGGATACAGATCCTCACGGCTGATAGCGGCAATCAGAAGTTCAAGGTTCATGGCACCAAAGTGCTCTTCCCGGCCCTGTCTGCCAGATACAGATGACCGCTATGTCATCATGCACAGATGCGGAAAACCTGTGCATCACAGGTGGCGGCCGGCGAGCATGCCCAAAGTTTGCACAGCCTCCTGCAGGCGCGGAGTCCAGGGCACGCCGCAGGAAATCCGGATGCAGTTCCGGTACCCCTGGACAGGGGAAAACATCGGCCCGGGGGCAATGTTAATGTCACGCGCCAGGGCTTCATCCTGCAGTCTCAGCGCATCCACCCCGGCGGGCATCTCCACCCACAGCACAAAGCCGCCTTGAGGCTGCGTCACCTTGGTCCCTGAGGGAAACGCCGCAGCCACCGCGCGACCCACCCGCTGGACATTGGCCGCATAAAAAGCCCGTGCAGAACGCAGGTAATGGTCATAACCGCCATTGGCCAGGAACTCCGCCACCGCCAGTTCCGGCAGCGTCGCCGTGGCCAGGGTGCTGGTCAGCTTCAAAGACTTCACCCGTTCATAAAACCGCCCTGGTGCAGTCCAGCCCACCCGATACCCGGGAGCCAGGGACTTGGAAAAGGAACTGCACAGCATCACCAGCCCCTTTTCATCGTAGCCCTTCGCCAGTCTGGGCCGGTGCTGGCCATGGTAAAGCTCGCCAAAAACATCATCTTCGATCAGCGGCACATCCCTCTCTGCCAGCATCTGCACCAGCCGCTCTTTGTTTGCATCCGGCATCAGCGCCCCCAGAGGATTGCTGAAAGAAGGCACGGCCAGACAGGCGGCAACGGACCGGGTGCGCAGCACTTTTGTCAGCGCGTCCAGATCCATGCCTTCGCGAGGATGTGTGGGAATTTCGATGGCCTTCAGCCGTAACTCCTCCAGGGCATGCAACACCCCGAAGTAGGTCGGCGACTCCACCGCCACCACGCTGCCCGGCACCGTCACTGCGCGCAGGCACAGCATCAGTGCCTCCGTGGCCCCGCTGGTGGTGATGATCTCCTGCGGCAGCACCGTAGCCCCCGCATTCATCACCCGTTTGGAAATCTCGCGACGCAGTGCCTCTGATCCCGGGGGCATGTTGTAAGACACCCCGCTGCGCCCGGCCCGGCGGGCCACAGCCGCCAGCACCCGGTTTAGCTTCACCATCGGCAGCAGCTCCGGTGCCGGTACCGCGCCTCCCAGAGGCAGCAGGTGAGGCAGCATCGCCGCATCAAACAGCCGCGACTGCAGGGCCCCCACCGTGACCGCCGTCACCGCGCGAGGCGGGCGAACCATCTTCGGCTCGCGCGGCAGCGTGGCAGGCACTCGCACAAAAAAGCCCGACTTCGGCCTCGCCTCCACCAGTCCGCGGTCTTCCAGCAGGATGAAGGCCTGGATTGCCGTCGTCAGGCTCACGCCATACTGGTCCGCCACCTTGCGCAGCGAGGACACTCGCTCCCCTGGCCTCAACACCCCCTCCCCGATCAGCCGCGCGATTTTGTCCGCCACTTCCTGGTAAAGCGGCAGCTCTGCAGCAGCACGGTCGGTCGAATGCATCCTCCTTTCCTCTCTACCCCAAACCTGCCGGAATTCAAATGCCGAGGATTGGGCTGCCTGAGCCCTCTTTGACTTTCCAACCGCGAATCTTGCGCCCCAGCAGCCCCATCTTGCCCTGAAGTGCCATCTCCGACGCTTGCGCTCTTTTCACCGATCGCGACCGCGCGCCGCCGAAGCAGGCGATCAGCCCTGCCATTTCATGCAAAAAGCGGAAAAAGGGACGCGCACTTTTTTGGTCTCATACGAAACTCGAATCCTGATCGTGGCTGCAGAGTGAAGCCACACCCGCGCTCCTCCCGAAATCCGCATGCCTCAAAAGTCTGCTTCTTCCACCGTTTCCCACAGCCCGTCGGGTCTTCCTCTTCTGGCTGGCTTTGTCCTGGTGCTCACATTCTTTGTCGTCAGTGCGACCATTGCCTATTTCAACATCCGGACGCTGCAGGAAATGACGGGCAAAGTGTCACACACCCACGCCGTCATCGCCACATTGGAGGACGTGTTCTCCTTGATGAAGGATGCGGAAACCGGACAGCGGGGATTTCTCCTGACCGGGGACGACAAATATCTGGCCCCTTATGAATCGGCACTGATCCGCATCCAGGAAAGAATGGCCGATGTCAAAAGGCTCACGTCGGACAATCCGGAGCAGCAGCGGCGAATCCCCTTGGCTGAATCTCAGCTGGATCTCAAACTGAAGGAGCTGGCGGAAACCATCTCCGTCCGCCGCAGCCAGGGTTTTGAAGCGGCGCGGACGATTGTGATCACGGATCGCGGCAAGTCCGCGATGGACAGCCTCAGGGAACACATCGCCGCCATGCAGCAGGAAGAGCGACGGCTGTTAAGACTGAGGTTTGAAGAAACTGACGAAGCCTTTCGAAAGGCCGTGCAGAGCGGTGTGGGATCCGGCCTGCTGGGAATCATTCTGGCAGGGTCCGTGGCGTGGTTGCTGCGCCGGGCCGACCTCATCCGCAAGCGTCAGGAATGGCTGCAAACGGGTCAGGCGCGGCTGGGTGAAAAGCTGATCGGTGAACAACGCATCACATCCCTCGGCGAGAATGCCCTTCGTTTCCTGTCCGAGTATCTCGGAGCCCAGGCCGGGGTCATCTACATCGAGGACAGCGGCAGGTTCAAACGCACTTCCAGTTACGCCTTGCCATCCACGGAGAAGGTCCCGGAGAGTTTTGTGGCAGGCGAGGGGCTGCTCGGCCAGGCCGTCAGGGATGTGAGACCTT